>JBILDB010000158.1:0-5770 GCA_044352805.1 Cyanobium sp. | reverse complement strand
GGAGGTAGCGGCGGGCGAAGTGGTCAGTGGCTATCCAGCGATCCCCAATCGTCTCTGGCTGCGCTGCTCGGCCGCCTTCAATCGCCTGCCTGAAATGGCACGCACCCTGAGGCAGTTGCAGTCCCGCCTGGAGGCAGAGCCCAGGCAGCCTGATTGAAGGGCGCTGGTCTCGGGTTGCCGCGAGGGAGTGGGTAGTCTCGGCCTGCCGAAAGGTTCGCCGAAAGGCTTCCCGCAGGCCCCCGCCTGGGGCCGCCCACCACCGCGTTACCCCTTTGCTAGCCCCCCGATGACCAGCTATCGGATCACCCTGCTTCCCGGCGATGGGATCGGCCCGGAGATCACCGCGGTGGCCCGCCAGTTGTTGGATGTTGTGGCCCGCCGCCATGGCTTCGGCTTGGTGTTTGAGGAGCAACCGATCGGTGGCGCTGCCCTAGATGCCAGCGGTGAGCCCCTCCCGGCTAGCACTTTGGCGGCCTGTCTTGGCAGTGACGCCGTATTGCTCGCCGCCATCGGTTCACCCCGTTTCGACAGCTTGCCGCGTGAACAGCGTCCGGAGAGCGGTCTACTGGCTTTGCGTTCGGGCCTGGGGCTCTTCGCCAATTTGCGTCCCGTCAAGATCATTCCTGCCTTAATTGGCGCCAGCAGCCTGCGGCCGGAGGTAATCAGCGGCGTTGATCTGCTGGTGGTGCGCGAACTGATTGGTGGCGTCTATTTCGGACTGCCGAAGGGCCGTATCGAGGCCGAGGGGCGGGTGCGTGCCTTCAACACGATGGCCTATTTCGATGACGAGATAGATCGCATCGCCAGGGTGGCCTTCGCCCTGGCGGCCCAACGGCGGGGCCGGGTCTGTTCCGTCGACAAGGCCAATGTGCTGGATGTCAGTCAGCTGTGGCGCGACCGGGTGGAGGCCATCCATGCGGAGTATCCCGCCGTCGCCTTAAGCCACATGTATGTGGATAACGCAGCCATGCAACTGGTGCGGGACCCCCGTCAGTTCGACGTGATCCTCACCAGCAATCTCTTCGGCGACATCCTCAGCGACGAAGCCGCCATGCTCACCGGCAGCATTGGCATGTTGCCTTCGGCCTCCCTGGGGTCCGAAGGTCCGGGTTTATTCGAGCCGGTCCATGGTTCGGCTCCCGATATCGCCGGCCAGGATCGAGCCAACCCGCTGGCCATGGTGCTTTCAGCCGCCATGATGTTGCGCCTGGGCCTCCAGCAGGGTGCGGCGGCAGACGACCTGGAGGCTGCGGTGGATCGGGTGCTGGCGGCCGGCGCTCGCACCAGTGATCTGGCGTCAGATCCGACCACGGCCTTGGGCTGTCGCGCCATGGGGGATCGCCTGCTGGAGGCCCTGGCGACTAACGATGCCTAAGGAAATTGCCGGAGTGGGGCCGACGATCTGCGAAACTCGCTGTCATCTCTACCTCTGAGCGTCGATGTCGAAGCGTCATCCGGTCGTCGCCGTCACCGGGTCCTCCGGAGCCGGAACAAGCACCGTGAAACGGGCCTTCGAACACATCTTCACCCGCGAAGGCTTGCATCCTGCGGTGGTGGAAGGTGACAGCTACCACCGCTACGAGCGGGGCCCCATGAAGCAGGCCATGCAAAAGGCGTTGCAATCCGGTGAGAACTTCTCCCATTTCGGCCCCGAGGCCAACCTTTTTGACAAGCTCGAAGAATTATTCCGGGTCTACGGCGAAACCGGGGGTGGTCAGAAGCGCTATTACCTGCACTCCGTAGAGGAGGCTGGCGATCACAACGCCCGTCTTGGTACCAACCTGGAACCGGGCCAATTCACCCCCTGGGAGTCGATTCCAGATCAGACCGACCTTCTTTTTTACGAGGGTCTGCACGGCGGAGTCGTCGGTGAAGGCTATGACGTGGCCCGTTATGCCGATCTCCTGGTAGGGGTGGTACCGATCGCCAACCTGGAGTGGATCCAGAAGATCCAGCGGGACAATGCCGAGCGCGGCTATTCGGCCGAAGCGATCGTTGACACCATTTTGCGGCGGATGCCCGACTACATCAACCACATCACGCCCCAATTCAGCCGTACCGACATCAATTTCCAGCGGGTGCCGACGGTGGACACCTCCAACCCTTTCATCTGCCGCAGTATTCCCACCCCCGATGAAAGTTTTGTGATCATCCACTTCCGTCGCGGAGCACGCGAGAAATGGGGCATTGATTTCCAGTATCTGCTCCGCATGATCCACGACTCCTTCATGTCCAGCCCCACCAGCCTTGTTGTCAACGGCGGCAAGATGGGTTTTGCCATGGAGATCATCCTGACGCCGATCATCCATCGCATGCTTGAGGAAAAGAAGACCGCTGCTTGATAGGCGCCAGAACGAACCTTTCGCACCTACACTTGCGGCCAAGGTCGGGTGATCAACGGTCACCGTCCACCTATCATCACATCTTCCGCCAATCCAGCCTCCGGTAACCCTGAGCCACCTCTTTCTCCCTCTTTTCTGATCGGCCCAGCTCGATCGTTGGATGGGAATCAGACGGCTGGTCGACAGGCGGATCGCATCGCCGATGTGAGTGCGGCTCCTTGGGCTGTGACTCCCCTGAGACTGGATCGCATCAATAGTCGCGAACTCTTGGGCTCGGCTCGCCAGGTTTATCACGCCTTCCTCTCCACAGGTCCGACGGGCGTTGAACCGGCTGGCGTCGTCATGGTTGGTGAAAGTCGCCAGGGCCGGGTGGTTTTTGATCTTCCGGTGCTGCTGCCTCAAGAACAGTTCGTGCCCATTGATTGGTTGCGGGGCCGGAGCCAAACCCGTTCCCGCTCCCCCCGGGGCGGCTCACCCCGTTGGACCAGCTAATCGCCATGGCCTCCCTCATGCCGCTGGCCCCTGCCCTGATCACTGCCCTGTTGGGGGCGGCCGTGGGAAGTTTTCTCAATGTGGTCACATGGCGGTTACCGCGCCAGGAATCCATCCTCTGGCCCTCCAGCCACTGCCCCCGCTGCGGCACCACCTTGGCCTGGTCGGACAACGTGCCCGTTCTCTCCTGGGTGCTGTTGCGGGGTCGCTGCCGGTATTGCAAGGCCCCCATTTCGGGGCGGTATCCGTTGGTGGAATCGGCCTGTGCCCTGCTGTGGGTGATCACCCTGCTGGCCCAACCAGCGGCCATGGGTCCGGCCCCGGATGCCTTGTTGCTGTTGTTGGCCGGCTGGATCTTGGTGAGTTGGCTGATTCCGCTGGTGCTGATCGATTTAGACAGCCTCTGGTTGCCCGAACCGCTCTGTCGCTGGGGGCTTGTGACCGGCTTGGCCGTGACGGCCCTCCTCGGTTTCCAACAAGGACCGACGATCGGCCGCTCGTTGCTGTTTTCCCATCTTCTGGCGGCGGCGATTGGGCTCTTGGGTTTCGAGCTTTGCAGCGCCTTGGCCGCACGTGCCTTCGGCAAACCGGCATTGGGATTGGGGGACGCCAAGCTGGCGGCCCTGATGGGCGCTTGGTTGGGGCCGTTGGGGCTTGGATTGGCGGTGGCCCTGGCGGTGATTTCCGGTGGTCTGATCGGCCTGCTCGGACGGCTGACGGGCCGGCTGCGGCAGGGCCAGGCCATGGCCTTCGGCCCATTCCTTGCCGCCGGCACCCTGGCGGTCTGGTGGGCTGGCTCCCGGTTCTGGCTCGATCTACTGCTGCCGCGCCCTTGAAGCGGTAGCTCCAGGTTCTTAAATGGGGGGTGGCCCCTTCCCCGTCCCTTACCCTCCCGATGTCGCTGTTCGACTGGTTTGCTGATCGCCGCAAGAACGCTCCAGCGGTGCGGCCTAACCAGGTTCCCGAAAGTGATGAGGGCGATGGCCTCTGGAGCAAATGTCCCGAATGCGGGGAGGTGGTCTATCGCAAGGACCTGATCGCCCATGCCAGCGTCTGCAAGGCCTGCGGCTACCACAACCGCATTGACAGTGCCGAGCGCATCCGATTACTGGCCGATGAAGGCAGTTTCGAGCCCCTGGACGTTGAGATGTCCCCCACCGATCCCCTGGCCTTCAAGGATCGGCGCAGCTACGCCGATCGCCTGCGCGACGCCCAGGCGGCAACAGGGTTGCGAGATGCCGTGGTTACGGGCTTGTGCCGGCTGCAGGGATTGCCCCTGGCCCTGGGGGTGATGGATTTCCGCTTTATGGGCGGCTCGATGGGGTCGGTGGTAGGCGAAAAGCTCACACGGCTGGTGGAAGAGGCCACCGTTCGCCGCTACCCCCTGATGATTGTTTGTGCCTCCGGTGGCGCCCGCATGCAGGAAGGCATGCTCAGTCTGATGCAGATGGCGAAAATTTCCGGGGCCCTGCAGCACCACCGCCAGGCCAGGCTTCTCTATCTCCCCCTGCTCACCCATCCCACCACCGGTGGGGTGACTGCCAGCTTTGCGATGCTGGGCGACCTCATTTTGGCCGAACCCAAGGCCCTGATTGGTTTTGCCGGCCGGCGTGTGATTGAACAGACCCTGAGGGAGAAGCTGCCCGAGGGATTCCAGACGGCCGAGTACCTGCAGGATCATGGTTTTGTCGATGCCATCGTGCCCCGCACCGAGCTGCGTTCCACCCTGGCTGTCCTGCTCGAATTGCACGGGGTGGTGCGTCAACCCACGCCTGTGACCCTATGAATCCTTCATTTTGGTCTGGGTTGTGGGGGCTGGTTAGCCGGGGGGCAGCCTGGCTGTTTTTCGGCCTGTTGCTGTTGCCAGGGGCCTTGGTGCTGAGCCCGGTTGGGCCCGTCTGGGCGGGTCCGGTGGCCTGGCAAGAGCTACCCGCCAGCGCTGAGGGCCGCCAATGGTGGGATTCGGGCAGTCTGCGTCTTTCCCGCCAGGGAAATTTGACTGTTTTGAGTCGCTTCCAGCCGGCGCCGAAGCCTGCCCCTGACGCCGTCGCCGCGCCCCCGCCAGGGGCGGCGGCCGAACTCACTGATGGCAATGATCCTGACCCCCAATCGCCCCGCCAGGCCCCTGGGATCCTTTATGTGATGGAGCTGGACTGCGATCAGGCCCTTTACCGGGATTTGGCGGTCAACGGCTTGCCCCGCTGGCGTTCCCAGTGGCAGCCTGCCGGGCCAGACGATTTGGTGCGGCGTCTCCTCAATGAGGTCTGCGCCGCCGGGGCCAACTTGCGCCAGGCTCAGGAGCGGTCCCTTGGTTGAGCCCGTTGCCAAGCGGCCCTTGCGGGTAGCCGTTGCCGGGTTGGGATTTGGTGCAGCCGTCCATCTGCCGGCCCTGCGCGATTGCCCCGCTACCGAGCCTGTGGCCCTTTGGCACCCGCGCCAGGAGAGGCTTGACCAGGTGTGCCGGGCGGCGGAGCTACCTGGCTTTACGGATTTTGAGGCGATGCTGGCCGATCCCGCCCTAGATGCGGTGGTGATCGCCACACCGCCCGCCGCCCGTTTTGCCTTGGCTCAGGCGGCGCTGCAAGCCGGCAAGCATTTACTGCTCGAAAAGCCGGTGGCCCTCCACAGCGACCAGGTGTTGGCCTTGCAAAGGTTGGCCTTGCAACAGGGCTGTGTGGTGGCTGTGGATTTTGAATATCGGGCCGTGCCTTTGTTCCAGCAATTGGCGGCTTTGCTGGCCCAAGGGGCCCTTGGCGATCCATGGCTTGTAAAGCTTGACTGGCTTATGAGCAGTCGGGCCGACGCCAAACGCCCTTGGAGCTGGTATTCCCAAGCGGCTGCCGGTGGGGGCGTGCTTGGGGCCCTGGGTACCCATGCTTTTGACATGCTGCATTGGCTCGTCGGCCCGAGTCGTCGTCTCCAGGCCAGCCTCAGTA
>JBILDB010000157.1:0-5781 GCA_044352805.1 Cyanobium sp. | reverse complement strand
GATCGCCTCCCATCTCTGCCCCGATGTCGCGCCGGATCCGGCCCTGCTCACGGTGGCCGAGGCAATCAAATGTCGCCTCAGTGAGAGCGAAGAGGCCCTGGGCCTGTGGGTGGATCCATCCGGCACAACCCGGGAACTGCGCCTCGATCGCCCCCGCCTGGAAAAGCTTCTGGTGGAACGGGGCCTGGTGGCCCAGCTGGACGCCCTACTGGATTCCGTGCTGGCGGCCGCCCGCAGCGAAGCCCTGGCTGGCCCCGCCATCGCAGCGGTGCTAACAGTGGGGGGCTGCAGCCAGCTGCCCTTGCTGCGCCGCTGGCTGCAGGAGCGGCTGCCCGGAGTACCCCTGCAGGGCGACAGACCAATCGAAGCTGTCGCCATGGGGGCACTTGCCCTCACCCCCGGAGTGACCCTGCGGGATGTGTTGGCCAGGGGAGTGTCGCTGCGGTGCTGGGACCAACGTTCCGGTCAGCATCGCTGGCATCCCCTGTTCGTGGCCGGCCAGGCGTGGCCCACCGAGCAGCCCCTGGAAGTGGTGCTGGCCTGTAGCCAGGACGACCAGCGAGAATTGGAGCTGGTGCTGGGAGAGCCGCTGCCCCAGGAGCGCTCAGAGGTGATTTTCGTCGATGGTTTGCCGGTACTGAACCAACGGCGAGCCGGCCAGCCGCGGGTGGAAACCTGGCCGACAGCCGCCCCAACCCTGCCCCTGGCAAGCCCGGGACGCCGGGGAGAAGACTGCTTGCGCCTGCGCTTCCAGATCGATGCCAGTGGCCAATTGCTACTGGAGGCCCAAGATTTGAGCAGCGCCCAGCCGCTTGGAACCCTCAGCCTGGGTCCGGTGCGCTGACGCCAGTGCGACCGCTGCGAAGCCACGATGGAAGCCGCCCGTTCGCGAGCCCCCCGTCCATGGCCAGTAAGGGTCCACCCCCTAAACCGACTGCCCCCCATGAGCCCCAACGTCCCTGGAGACTGGTGGGGCTCGGCTTGGCCCTGGCGGCAGCGGGGCTGGTGATGGGTCTGCAACCCCAGCCCCCCAGGCACCGCCCAGGCCCCCTCCACAGCCAAAAGCCATGCTCGCCGGGGGCTCCCTGCCCCGAGGCCAGCAGCGAAGCCACCGTGGCAACGACCCGCCAGCGTCAGGAGGCCCTGCGCCGCTTCAACCGGGGAGATCCCGAGGGGGCCGTGGCGGCCCTCGCACCCCTTCAGCAAACCAACCCAAGCGAGGGAGCCGCGCTGCAGGAAGCGCTGCGCAGCAACTGGAACCGCAACCGACTGGAGGCCGCCCGGGCCGAACGGCTGGCCAAAGCGGGCCAATGGTGGGAGGCGCTCGATACCCTCAACCGCCTGGACCACCCCTGGTGGCAACGGCACAGCCAGGCACTGCGCCGTCGGGTGGAGCAGGGGGCAGCGGCCCTGGAGCAAGAGCATCACCAACACAGCCACGGCCCTGGCCCCGCAGGAGTTGACACCGAGCAGCTCGATGCCGAAGTCCAGAAGCGACTGCAGCTTGGCCAACCCCAGTGGCAGGCTTTTGTGGAGGGCTGTGCTGCGGTGGGAGGCCAGGTGCTGGAAGAGGGTCCGGAAGTGAACTGCATGCCCCGTAGAGGTAAGCAGGGGCCATGACAGGATTGTCAACCAGTGATCGAGATCAGTTCATGCAGGCAGGTGATCAGGTCAGGGTGAGCAGCAATGTGGTTGTCTTCACCCATCCAGAGCATCGGGGCGCGGCCTATGACTTGCAGGGCCAGCAGGGAGAAGTTGTCCAGGTGCTCGAGGACTGGAAAGGAAGACCGATCAGCCCCAACTTGCCTGTAATCGTGGCCTTCGGCCGCTTTCGCGCCCATTTCAGGGCCGAAGAGCTCTCGCCTCTCTGAGCTTCCTCAGCGTCGGGCCCTGCTCGGGCATCAGCTGCGCGGACGGATCAAATAGACCCCTTCTTCGCCATCGACGGATTGCAGGCAGAGCTGGATGGTCTCGAGCCTCGTGGTGGGTACCACCCGACCGCAAAAGTCGGGCTGGATGGGGAGCTCGCGATGGCCCCGATCCACCATCGCCACCAATTGCACCCGATGGGGACGGCCCCAGCTCTGCAGGGCTTCAAGGGCAGCCCGCACGGTGCGCCCAGTGAAGATCACGTCATCCACCAGCACCACATGGCGCCCATCCAGACTGACGGGGAGCTGGGTGGCCTCCACGAGCCGTGTGCCGACGCGCTCCAAATCATCGCGATA
Organism: Cyanobium sp.; assembly: GCA_044352805.1. Classification (GTDB taxonomy): domain Bacteria; phylum Cyanobacteriota; class Cyanobacteriia; order PCC-6307; family Cyanobiaceae; genus Cyanobium. Next base: position 3,553 of record JBILDB010000157.1, on the reverse strand, counting down.
AAAGGTGGGGTCCAAACTGCCGTGGGCCACGGCATGGCCGACCATCAGCGCCAGTCGATCCGCCAAAACCTGGGCCAAGGCCACGCCACGGGTCGGAATTCCCAGCAGCACGAGGGCTTCGGGATCGACAACACTCTCGAGAATTTGCGAAGCCAAACGATCCAGGGTGCGGCAGAGTTCAATGCTGGAGAGAATCTGGACGCGATTCCCTGGCTCTCGCTCCGAAACAGCCGGCGCAGTCATAGGAGCAGAGCCTTTGATCTACAGAGAAATGATGCTAAGGGGCCCGTGTGACCAAAACCTGACGCCAGCCGGCCAAACTGGAGGGTTGAGAAGTGCGGGCTGTAAGTTGGCAGCGAATGCAAATTCCTAAAGGAGCGGGCCTTCGGGTGATTTCAGTTCCTTCTTCCAAACAATCTTCCAGCGGACAATCGTCCAGCGGCCATGCAGGGGCTGAGGGATCTGGATCGATGGCCGTCATCCCCGAACCCCGGGCGAGTCTTGAACATCAACGGCCAGTAGCTCCAGTCGTGCTGGCCATCCTGGATGGCTGGGGATTCCGTGAACAAGAGGAATACAACGCAGTGCGCTGTGCCGATACCCCGGTGATGGATGCCCTCTGGCACGCCTATCCCCATACCCTGATCTCCGCCAGTGGCGCCGCCGTAGGCCTACCTGACAACCAAATGGGCAATTCCGAGGTGGGCCATCTCACCATCGGCTGTGGTCGCATTATTCGCCAAGAACTGGTGCGGATCAGCCAGGCTGTCCAGGACGGCAGCTTGGCGGCCAATCCGGTGCTCAACGCCGCCGCAGACCACCTGCTGGCCCAAGGCGGTCGCCTGCACCTGATCGGTCTTTGTTCCGATGGGGGGGTTCACAGCCACCTTGAACATCTAGGGGGGTTGCTGCGCTGGGCCGCGGCAAGGGGTCTCAAGGAGGTCTGCATTCACGCCATCACCGACGGTCGGGATACACCGACCAACAGTGCTCCGGGTTTTCTGCTGCGCCTTCAGCAGCTCATCGACGAGTCCGGCGTCGGCCACCTCACCACGCTATGCGGCCGCTACTGGGCCATGGATCGGGACAACCGTTGGGATCGAACCGAAAAAGCCTATCGACTGCTAACCGAACCATCGGAACCCTCACCCCTATCTCCAGCCGAAATTCTGGAAGCTTCCTATGCCAATGGCATCAGTGATGAGTTCCTGGAACCGGTGCGATTATCCCCTGAGCTGATTGAGGCGGAAGACACGATCATCTGCTTCAATTTCCGCCCCGATCGAGTGCGCCAGTTGGTCAGAGCCCTGGTGCTACCGGATTTTGAGGGTTTTCCCCGCCAGCGGCTGACGCCGCTGCACATGGTCACCTTCACCCAATACGAACAAGGCCTGCCCGTTTCTGTCGCCTTCCCGCCCGAATCGCTCGAGGGGCTGTTGGGCCAGGTGGTATCAGAGCAGGGACTGAGGCAATTTCGTACGGCTGAAACAGAAAAATACCCCCACGTCACCTATTTCATGAATGGGGGAATCGAACAGGCCTTCCCCGGTGAAGATCGCCACCTGGTGCCCTCACCACGGGTCGCCACCTACGATCAATCTCCTGCCATGTCGGCCGAGAAACTAACTGATAGCTGCATTGCTGCCGTCCAAAAAGGCATCTATTCGCTGGTGGTGATCAACTACGCCAACCCCGACATGGTCGGCCATACCGGCCAAATGCAGGCGACCACCGAAGCCGTCAGCACAGTCGATGGCTGTATTGGCCGACTGCTAGAGGCCACGAACCGCAGCGGAGGCACGATGTTGATCACCGCCGACCATGGCAATGCCGAAGTCATGCAGGGGCCCGATGGACGCCCCTGGACCGCCCACACCACCAACCCGGTCCCCGTGATTCTGGTGGAGGGAGAAAAACGAAAATTACCTGGTCATGGCACCGATGTGCAGCTGCGCGAGCAGGGTGGCCTCTCAGACATCGCCCCAACCTTGCTAGAGATCCTGGGTCTACCCAAGCCCGCTAGGATGACAGGGACATCATTGATTGAACCCCTGGGCAGTCCCCAGGGCAGTCGCAGCCTGTCATCTGCGGTCATTAGCTGACATCCAGACAGCTCCCCATCGCCCTTGGGGTTGCTCCTCCCCACCACTGAGCCCCCACCCCGGAAATCAAGCATGCTTCGCACGATCGTTTCTTCTGCGTGGATGCTTTCAGCCGCCCTCCTGATCACCAGCGTGCTGTTGCATAGCCCTAAAGGAGATGGCATGGGCGGTCTGTTCTCCACCGGGAGTTCCATGTTCACCAGTGCCCGCAGTGCCGAGGCCACCCTCAACCGGGTCACCTGGACCCTGCTGGGACTGTTCCTGGGCCTGGCGGTTGTCCTGAGTGCCGGCTGGGTGGGCTGAATCCATGGCACAGACCAGTCGTCGTCTTGCCTTACGAACCCTTTGGGATAGGGGTCTGGTGCCCCTGTTCTCGCTTGCTTTTCTAGGGCGCAACGCCGGCAGTGCCCAAGCAGCAACGCCATCCAGCAGCGATGCCAAGTGGCAACTCAGTGAAGCCGCCTGGAAAAAGCGACTGAGCCCAGCCGCTTTCCAGGTATTGCGCCAACATGGCACCGAGAGACCCTTCAGCAGTCCCCTCTACCAAGAGCAACGCACCGGTCAGTATTTGTGCGGCGGCTGCCAACTGCCGCTGTTTGCCTCCGCAACCAAATTCGACAGCCGCACCGGCTGGCCCAGTTTTTGGCAACCCCTGACCAACGCCATCGCGACCAGCCAAGACTTCCGGCTGCTGATTCCGCGCACCGAATATCACTGCCGTCGTTGCGGCGGTCATCAGGGTCATGTCTTCAACGACGGTCCCCGGCCCACCGGCAAGCGCTACTGCAACAACGGTGTCGCCCTGACCTTCCAGGCCGCGAAGGCTGGCTAAAAACGATCTTTTGGCTCAACCAGGAAGTAGTCGAAGTTTATGGAGACCCTGTTTGGGGCCAATGGCGGCAAATTTGGTAAAGTGTTGAACCACTGACCAAAGTCATGGGCAGCCCCATCAGCCTGGAAACGTTTCTGGCCAGAGCCAGGGCTCGGTTTGGTAAACATTACGACTACAGCGGCATTGTTTACAGGAGCTTTAAAAGTCCCATTCTGATCCGCTGCACAACCCACCCGGTCAAACCAATAAGTATTACACCGGAAAAACATCTGCAGACTTCAGGGGGCTGCAAATTTTGTTTGCGGGAAAGTCGGATTCGCATGCTGGATCGTGAACTGCTGCGGGAGCCTGCCGTTCGTCCCGACAACCTCAGTGATGCCCTGCCCCAAAGGCAAGCTGGAGCGAGGGTGTAAAAATTGCAACTGTTCAGTCAACTTTTCGCGCGACTATAAAGACCGAGTTACCCACAGGCAGACTTATGCCAATACGCAACAAAAGATACTCCAGAGCTGCCATCGAACCGCAAAAAGCATCGACAAGAGGCGGATAGGGTTTCACATCACTGCTGGGATGGCGAGGCACGAAGATTTTGCGGCGTGCAAAGATCAGTGGAAAAATC
>JBILDB010000156.1:0-5802 GCA_044352805.1 Cyanobium sp. | reverse complement strand
TTGGCGGGGATTGATCTGGAACTGCTGGAGATCAGCCTTGATGGCCAGCCGCTGGCGGCCCAGCTCTACCGCCATACGGCGGCAGGGCTGACCCTGCTGAATCCTCCAGGGGGGGCGTTCCGATTGCGGACCTTGGTGCGCCTTGAGCCCCAGGCCAACACCAGCCTGGAAGGCCTCTACGTCAGTGGCGGCATGGTGACCACCCAGTGCGAGGCAGAGGGCTTCCGCCGCATCACATTCCATCCCGATCGGCCCGATGTGCTCAGTTGTTTTCGGGTGCGCCTGGAAGCGGATCGGCAGCGCTATCCGGTGTTGCTCTCCAATGGCAATGGCGTCGAGTCAGGGGCCCTGCCATCAGGGGTTGATGGCCGCGCCCGGCACTATGCAGTTTGGGACGATCCCTTCCCCAAACCCTCCTATCTGTTTGCCCTCGTGGCTGGCCAGCTGGAGGAGGTGACGGATTCCTTCGTTACGGCTAGTGGTCGTGAGGTGCGCTTGAGACTCCATGTCGAACCTGGAGATGGACCTTATACGGCCCATGCCATGGCGAGCTTGAAGCGTTGCATGGCCTGGGATGAGCAGGTCTATGGGCTGGAATACGACCTGAATGAATTTAATATCGTTGCTGTGCGCCATTTTAATATGGGCGCCATGGAGAATAAGAGTCTGAATATCTTTAATTCCAAATTGGTGCTCGCCGACGCCGAAACGGCTACGGACGCGGAGTTGGAGCGGGTTGAAAGTGTCATTGCCCATGAGTATTTCCATAACTGGACCGGTAATCGCATCACCTGTCGCGACTGGTTTCAGTTGTCGCTCAAGGAAGGCCTGACCGTATTCAGAGACCAATGTTTTAGTGCAGATTTACATGGCCACTCCTTGAACCGAATTGATAATGTTTCTTTTTTGCGTAACAGTCAATTTCGGGAGGATTCAGGGCCAACGGCCCATGCTGTACAGCCGGATCATTACCAGGCAATCGATAATTTTTACACCACCACCATCTACGAAAAAGGTGCGGAATTAATTCGGGCTTTGCAGACCCTTTTGGGGCAGGAAGTCTTTTTCAAAGGCATGGCTCTTTATGTGGACCGCCATGATGGAACCGCAGCAACCATTGATGATTTTCTGGCTGCGATGCGTGACGGGGCGGCTGATTTTGAGCTTGCTTTTGACTTTGAACAGTTCCGCCTTTGGTATAGCCAGGCCGGCACCCCGCTGCTGCGGATCCGGCGGCGCTGGAACCGGCAGCGGGGAACCCTTGAGCTAACGATCTCCCAGCAGACGCCTCCTACTCCAGGCCAGTCGCATAAGCAGCCGCTTGTGATTCCTGTGGCCCTGGGCCTGGTGGATCAATCAGGGCGGGATGGGTCGGTCGATTTCGGGGCCGAATCCCCGGGGCCGGCGGTGGCCCCCGACCCACCTGGCGACTGGGGGCGCCGCACCAAAGTTGTGGTGATTGATCAGGCGGAACAGACCCTGCGCTTTGAGGGCTTGCCGAATCAGGCCCAGCCCCCAGCCCTCTCGCTGCTGCGCCATTTTTCAGCTCCTGTGCGGCTAGAGATGGGAAGACCTGCCCGCGAATTGGTCCACCTGTTCGCCCACGACAGCGACCCGTTTGCTCGCTGGGATGCGGGTCAGCAGCTGATGCGGCGGGCATTGCGGCGGCGGGCCATGGGACGGCCTGATGCCTTGTTGGAGGATGAGTTGTTGGAGGCTTTCGGCCGCATCTTGGCGGACCCCACCCTCTCGGAGGCCAGCCGCAGTGCCCTAATGAGCCTGCCGGCCTTGCCGGAGTTGGAGGAGGGTGTGGCTGAACCGGATCCACCGGCCTTTTACTGGGCCCTGGAAGGCTTGCGGCGTCGTTTGGGTGAGGTGCTGGCCGAACCCTTGCATCTGGCCCTGGACCGTTGTCGCAGCCAGTGGGATCTGCCCTGGCCCGAGGGTTGCGGTGATCGCCTGTTGAGCGGTCAAATCTGGAGATGGCTGGTGGCGGCTGGTGACCCGGCTGCGATTGCGGCGGCCCGCGCGGCGGTGGATGGGCCCTCGATGACCCTGGCCCGTGCAGGGCTGGCGGCCCTGCAGCCCCAGCCCCTGGCCGAGCGCCAGGCCGCTCTCGATGCTTTCTATGGCCGCTGGCAGGAGCGACCGGTGATTCTCGATGCCTGGTTTGCCCTGGAGGCATCGGCCCCCTTTAACGATGGCCTGGAGCGGGTACGACGGCTACTTAACCATCCCCGTTATGACCCGATGGCGCCGAATTCGGTGCGGGCAGTATTGGGGGGGCTGGCCGGGAATGTGGTGGTTTTCCACGCGGCGGACGGCTCGGGTTATCGCTTCTTGGCCGAGCAGATCGGGCTGCTTGATCAGCGCAATCCGATCACGGCGGCCCGGCTGTGCAAAATCTTCAGCCGTTGGCAGAGCTACGGCCCCAGCCGCCGCCAGGCCATGGGCCAGGCCCTGCGAGAGCTGGCGGCCTTGCCCGGCTTGTCAGAGAACAGCCAAGAAGTGGTCGGCCAGTGTCTGGGGCTGTCGATCTGAATACCCGTAAGGGTCGGGCTAGCTTTTGGCCACGATTGTCGCTATCTCCATGACCCGCACTGCCGCCTCCGTTGAAGGGGGCAGCCCTGAAGTGGCCGGCCCCTCCGCCGGCCTGGTCCCTAAGGGACGCCCTGAGCCCTTGCAGGAATCGGCCTTAAGGCGCCGCTGGCAATTGGCCCGCTGGATTCTGGATCCCACCGGCTACCTGCGCGACCAGGTGCGCCATGGCAAGCAGAGTTTCCAGGTGTCTGTCTTTGGCAACGCCATGGGCAGTGGCTCGATTTTTCTGCTCACCGAACCCAAGTCGATTCAGGCATTGATGAGTCGCGATAGCGGCAGTGAATTCAGCTCTCCGGGCGAACTTAACTTGATCCTTGCGCCCCTGCTTGGTGTGCGCAACACGATTTTGTTGAGTGGTGCTGCCCACCGTCATCGCCGCCAATTGGTGATGCCCCGTTTCCATGGTGAGCACCTTCAAAATTATGCGCGTGTGATTGAGCGGATCACGCGCCAGGAAATGGCCAATTGGCCGCAGGAGGGGGTGATTTCGGTGCGGGAGGCGATGCAGCGCATCAGCATGGGGGTGATTTTGGAGGTGGTCTTTGGCCTGGGGCAAACAGAGCGCCACGGCGAACTGGAATCGCTGTTGACCCGCCGTTTGGCGATGACGGCGACACCCTTGACCTCGGCGGTGTTGTTTTTTCCATGGCTGCAGAAGGATTTCGGGCCGCTCAGTCCAGGCCATCGCATCAGCCAACTGGCTGCACAGACCGACGCGTTGCTATACGCCATGATTGCCGAGCGTCGGGCCCAGCCCCTGGGCAATCGGCTTGATGTGCTGTCGATGTTGCTGGCGGCCCGCGACGAAGCCGGCGAACCGCTCAGCGATGAAGATGTGCACGATGAGTTGATTACCTTGTTGGTGGCGGGCCACGAGACAACGGCCACAGCCTTGACATCGGCGCTGTATTGGTTACATCGCACCCCCCACGCCCTGGAGCGTCTGCGCTCCGAGTTGGAAGATGCTGGGGTGGGGGCCGATCCGATCAAGTTGCCCTATCTCACGGCCGTGGGTCAAGAAGCCCTGCGTTTGCATCCGGTGGCGATGCTGAGTTTTGCGCGCCAGGTGGAAACACCTGTCGAAATTGCTGGCCAGTGCTATGAACCAGGCGACCTACTTATGGCTTGTATTTACCTATTGCATCAGCGGCCCGACCTCTATCCCGAACCGCAAAGCTTTCGACCAGAACGTTTTCTGGAGCGCCAGTTCAGCCCCTATGAATACATGCCATTCGGGGCTGGGGTGCGGCGTTGCGTTGGGGCAGCCCTAGCCCAGATGGAGCTCAAGATTGTGCTGGCGACGATATTGGGCGAGATGGACTTTGAGTCAGCCAATGCCCGTGCAGTGCCCCAGGCGCGGCGGGGAGTGACCCTGGGCCATGGTGCCCCGGTGCGGCTGCGGCGCGTCCAGCGCCAGCGGGCCGCCGCCCCTACTGCGGCCCAATGAGTTTCACCGATTGGGACTGGAGCCCCCCCCGCTCGCCGCCATTGGGGGACCATGAGGTGCCTTTGCTGTCGAGCCACCTGCAGGGCCGGCGCATCGCCTTGGTGGTCTGCGGCGGCATTGCGGCCCTGAAAGCACCGGAGCTGGCCCGGGCCTTGCGGCGCCGGGGGGCGCGGGTGACGGCCTTCTGCAGCCAGGAGGCATTGCGTTATGTGGGCCTTGAGGCTTTGGAGTGGGCCTGCGAACAGCCGGTGATCCGTGAACTGAGCTGGCGTGCCGAGCACCTCAGCGATAGCGAACCGTTTGATGCCTGGCTTGTGGCGCCAGCTACTTACAACACCATCGGCAAGATGGCCGCCGGGGTGGCGGACACGGTGGTGACGGCGGCGCTGGCTTCCGCCCTGGGGCGCCTGGGCCAGGGGCGCACCCAGATTCTGGTGGCGCCGACGATGCATGGTTCGTTGCATACACCGCTGCTGGAGCGCAATGGCCGCCTGTTGCAGCAGCTGGGGGTGCGGTTCATCACCCCTCGCGATGCCTACGGCAAACACAATCTGCCGGCGGCGGAGCTGCTGGTGGCGGCGGTGTGCCGGGCAGTTTCCACCAGTGCCCTGGTGGGCCGGCGCCTGTTGGTGACAGGCGGTCCGACGCCGGTGCCGCTGGATGGCGTGCGCGCCATCGTCAACCGCTTTCGCGGCCGGCTGGGGGCGGCGATCAGCGAAGAGCTGCTGTTGCGCGGTGCCGAGGTGCGTTTTGTATTGGGGGATGGCGGCTGGCGACCGCCGTCCTGGTTGCCTTACACGCTGGCCGCCAGCTACGACGACTACCGGCGGCTGACTTTGGAGGCGGTGGCAGGTGGCCTGGAGGCGGGAATTTTCAGTGCGGCGGTGGCCGACTACAGGCCCAGGCAGCCGGTCGCCGGCAAGATCGCCAGTGGCCTGGGCCACCTGCAACTGGAGCTGGAGCCGACCGAGAAGGTGATTGATGCGGTGCGGGCGGCGGATCCGGCCCTGGTGATGGTCAGCTTCAAGGTGATGCAGGGGGCGAGCAGCGAAGAGCTGATAGCCACGGCCCGCCGCCGGCTTGGCGCCAGCCAGCTGGTGGTTGCCAACCGGGCCGAAGAAGTGCAGGGGGAGGAGCAAACGGCCTGGATTGTTGATGCCGAGGGGGCCCAACGGGTCCAGGGCAAAGGGTCAATCGCCGCTGCCCTGGCCGATCGCTTGGAAACGATGCTGGGCCGACCTAAAGACCCAACTCACTGAGGCCGGGATGGTCGTCCGGGCGGCGACCCAGTGGCCAGTGGTATAGCCGTTCGCTCTCTTGAATGGGAAGGTCGTTGATGCTGGCGATGCGGCGCACCATCAGGCCCTGGTCGTTGAATTCCCAGTTTTCATTGCCATAGGAGCGATACCAATGGCCGCCGTCGTCGTGCCACTCATAAGCAAAACGGACGGCGATGCGCCGATCGGCGCAAGCCCAGAGTTCTTTGATCAGGCGGTAGTCGAGTTCGCGGCGCCATTTGCGCTCCAAAAAAGCAACGATGGCGTCGCGTCCCTGGACAAATTCGGCCCGATTGCGCCAGACACTATCGCTGCTGTAGGCCATGGCGACCCGCTGGGGGTCGCGGCCGTTCCAGCCGTCTTCGGCCAGACGCACTTTTTGGGCGGCGGTTGCGGCCGTGAACGGTGGCAGGGGCGGGCGGGTAGCTTCAGCTGCAGGCTGGTTGGGGTCGTTGGAGGTCATGGGGAGAGGGGATG
>JBILDB010000008.1:0-18960 GCA_044352805.1 Cyanobium sp. | reverse complement strand
TAGGCGCGATGCTCCCCTGGTGGGTCCGCCAAGGCTTCGCGACGGCAGAAACTGCAATGGCCCCAGAGGGCCAGTTCACCCGCAGGGGCTGGACTGCCGCAGGCCGGGCAGGGGCCGCCTTGGCCATGCACATCGAGTCGGCTGGGATGGGCGGCCCAGATGGCAGCTTCCTCTTGCATGGCAGGGGGCGGAATGGGACCCCGGTGATGTTGTTGCACGATCACCTCTCGCACCTCAAACCCAGCTCCACGCAACGCCCCCAACAGCATGTGGCGGTTGTACTGCAGGGCCTGGAGCCAGGGGCCGGGAGCTGCCCCCACCGTCAGGCGCCCAGCCCTTAAGGAAAGGGGTCGGCAGTGGGGAGCCAGTTGGGGACCGGCCAGGCGCGGCCAGGCAAGCCAAAGGGCGGCGAGATGGCCCTGCCGTTGCCAAGATTGGCCTAAATCTTCAAGGCATGCGGCCAGGGCCACGGCCGGTGGCCTCCGGGCTGGAAGCAGCACCGAAACCTCGCCGATCCGTTGGCTTCGGTTGCTGTCGTTAGCTGGATCCGGGACGGAACGCCTGGAAGCTTTGGCCATGGAACCGACCGTAGGGCGAAGCCAGGCCCCTGGTAGGACTCGCCCCTTTCATTGGCCCATCCCTAGGGCGCAAGGGTGGATCCTCTGCAAGTTTTGAGTGGGGCAATGGGCCGTTCATCGCTAAGGTTCAGGGCCTGCCCCCCCTTATCCCAAACCATGGGCTTTTTCGACAGGCTCAGCCGACTGCTGCGCGCCAACCTCAACGATCTGGTCAGCAAGGCCGAAGATCCGGCCCTGATCCTGGACCAGTCTGTGGCCGACATGCAGGCTGATCTGATCAAACTGCGCCAGGCCGTCGCCACGGCGATCGCTAGCCAGAAGCGGATCCAGAACCAGGCGGAGCAAGCCGAAAGTCAGGCCAAAACCTGGTACGAAAGGGCCGAATTGGCCCTGAAGAAAAGTGAAGAGGACCTGGCCCGCGAGGCCCTGGCCAGGCGTAAGACCTACCAGGAAACTTTCACGGCCCTCAACAATCAGCTAAACAGTCAGGCTGGCCAAGTCGACACCCTTAAGAGGAGTCTGACGGCCCTTGAGGCCAAGATTGCTGAGGCCAAGACAAAGAAGGAAATGCTCAAAGCCCGCGCCCAGGCGGCCCAGGCCCAGGAGCAGCTGCAGAGCGCGGTCAGCAATCTCGGCACCAACTCCTCGATGGCTGCCTTTGAGCAGATGGAGGAGAAGGTGCAGGTTCTCGAGGCCCGCAGCCAGGCTGCTGCCGAACTGGCTGGCGCCGATCTGGAAAGTCAATTCGCCAGTCTGGAGGGGGGCAATGACGTGGACGACGAGCTGGCCGCCCTCAAAACCCGGCTGGAAGGGGGCGCCCATCCGATTCAGCTACCGGCCCCAAATGGCCCCGTTCCCCAGTTGCAACCCGTGCAACAGCAAGAAGTGAACGCCGAGCTTGAAGAACTGAAAAAGTCCATCGACAAGCTCTGAGCTCCAAGTCATCTGAGCTCCAAGTCAGGGGGATCTCCTTGCGGGCCTCCCGAGTAGGTCCCCCTGCTTCATACAATTTAAGGACGCCGCTATCAGGCCCTTGGTCACCGATTCAACCAGCGCCGCAGTGCTGGATGTCACGGATTCTTCTTTTGCCCGAGAGGTGCTCGAATCTCCGTTGCCCGTTTTGGTGGATGTCTGGGCGTCCTGGTGTGGTCCTTGCCGGTTGATGGCTCCCTTGATGTCATGGGCCGCCGAGACCTATGGCAGCAGGCTCAAGGTGACCAAATTGGAGGCAGATGATAACCCTGTCAGTCGCGATGCCTATCGAATTCAAGGTCTTCCCACCCTGCTGGTGTTCCGCGCTGGTGTGGAGGTGGCCCGCCAGGAGGGGGCTATCGCCAAACCCCAGTTGATGGCTTTACTGGATGCCCATCTCTGAGCGGGTTGCCCAGTTGGGCAGCGGCGTCTTCAGCCGCAATGACGCCCGCAAGCTGGCCTATGTCCAGGGCCGAAACGGGCCACAGGGGTGCCTAAACGGTCGCCCTGCACTGCTCGATCTTTCCCTGGGCTCCACCGATCTGCCGCCACCGCCGGCGGCGATTGAGGCCATCGCCCAACGCCTGCATCACCCTGCCAGTGCCTCTTACTGCCTGCACGGCGCCACCTTGCCGTTTCGCGAGGCGGCGGCGGCCTGGGCCTTGCGTCGCTTCGGCATCACAGTCGATCCAGAAACTGAGGTCCAACTGCTGGTGGGTTCCCAGGAAGCTACGGCCCATTTGCCCCTTGTAGTCACCGATCCGGGCGATGGTGCCTTGCTTCTTGACCCTTGTTATCCCTCCCACCGTGGCGGCCTGGTGTTGGCCTCAGTGCGCCCCACCCTGCTGCCCCTGCGCGCCGATCAGGGGTGGTGCCCCGATTTCGACCAACTGCCAGCCAGCGTCTGGGACCAGTTGAAATTGATGGTGCTGGGGTTTCCCCACAACCCCACGGCCACCACCGGCAATCAAAGCTGGCTGGATGGCGCCATGGCTCGTGCCATCGACCATGACATCGTGCTGGCCCACGACAATCCCTATGTCGACCTCGCCCTGGAGGGGGAGGCGCCGGCCCTTTTGTTCCATCCGGATTGGCGGCGCCAGGGCATTGAATTTTTTTCCTTCTCCAAGAGTTGGTGTCTTGGCGGCTATCGCTTGGCTTTCGCTATCGGGGCTGCGCCCTTGATCGCCGGCCTGCGCCAGCTGAAATCCGTGGTCGATTTCAACCAGTCCCTTGCCCTTCAGGCCGGGGCCATTGCTGCTTTGGAGCAGGCGCCCCATTGGCCCCAGCAGCTGCGTGAGGTGTATCGGCAACGGCGCGATGGCATGGTGCGGGCACTGGCGGCCGCTGGCTGGAGCGTGAGCCAGCCGTCGATGGCCCTCTATCTCTGGCTGGAGCTGCCGCCGGTGGCCAAGGAGCGGGGGTTGGATTCCGAGGGTTTCTGTGCCGCCTTGTTGCAAGCAACAGGAGTCTGTCTCACCCCTGGCATCGGTTTTGGCCCCGGGGGGGAGGGTTGGCTGCGATTGGCGTTGGTCCATCCCCTGCCGCAACTGGAGGCAGCTGCCGCTCGCATGGGGGCCTGGTTGGGCCAGCTGTGATCGGACGCCTCAGTGCCGCCCGCAGGTTCCTGGGGCCTGGGCATGCTTCTGGGTCAGCTGATGATCTTTGTGCCTGGCAGCTGCGTTACGTGCCGGTTTGTGGCAGCACCGAACGCCTTTTAGACGACTGGTTGACCCAAGCGCCTTGCGCCCAAGGGCCTCGGCTGCGGTCTCCCCTGGCCTTGCTCGCCGGCCAGCAACGCTTTGGTCGGGGTCAACGCGGACGTAGCTGGAGTTCACCGCCGGGGGGCGTCTGGCTGAGTGCCGCCTTGCCCTGGCCCCCAGAGCCCCTGGGGGCCGCCGCGGTGGGACTGGCGGTGGCGGTGGGTTTGGCCTTGCAATTGGAGGACCTGGGCCTCCCTGTGCGCATCAAGTGGCCCAATGATGTGTACTTGCCTGGGCCCAAGGGGGCCATGGCCAAGCTGGCCGGGGTGCTGCCCGGCCAAAGACTCCAGGGCCATCAGGTGCGCTGGGCCCGGGTGGGTGTGGGGTTGAATGGCCGCAATCGGTTCCCCAGCGGGGCCACCAATGTGGCGATGGCGGCGGGCCGCCACCAGGCCTGCCCCTGGCGCCTCAGCGCCCGGGTTCTGCGGGCCCTTGATTGGGCCATGGCCTGGGCGGACAGTCCCGAGGCGGTGAGGGTTCTGGCGGAGCAGCGTCTGTGGTGGCCAACCCAAGCGATCCAGCTGGAGGGGGATTCCTGGCAACCCCTCGGGCTGCACCGTGATGGGGGGGTGGTACTGGGCTGCCAGGGAAGGATTCGGGTGTGGCACCGGCGCTTTGACGAGGGCCCTGACCCCCCACCCCCCAGGGGCGGGTATCCCCTGGGGATGGGCCATTAGATTGGCTCGGCTTAGCAGGGATTGCTGTCCCTCCCACCTACCCCATGGCTCCCCGGCGTTCCAATTTGTTGTTGGCCCTGACATCCCTGGGCATGCTGCCTTTGGTCAGCATCCCTTTGGTGCAGGCCCAGCCGGACACGCTGGTTCCGCCTGCCTCATTGGAGGCTCCAGTGGCGGTGCCCTCCTCCCAGGGCGCTGACCCTGCAGCTTTGGCGCCTGCCTCCGGTGGCGGGGCAATGCCGTCGTCGGTGGCCCCGTCGCAGCCGGCCCCGCAGTCTGTGCGGGGCCCAGAGTCTGTGCGGGCGCCGGAGCCGATCCGGGCGCGTCCACAGGATTGGCCGCCTGAGGCACCCCGTCGATTTGATCACAGTCTCGATGCCTTGGTGCGCGATCGGGTCATCACCCCTCGCGAAGTCCAGATCCGGGTCCACGATGGCCTGGCTCGGCCCCTCAGCCCCGCTGTCCGGGAAGAGGGTTGCAGCAGTGGAGCCTTCAGTGCCCGAGAGTGTGGCGGTCGAGCTGCTGTTCAATTCCGACCCCGGGACAGCGGTTCGCCGGCTTTTCTGGGGGAATCCCAAGCCGGCGGCTACCGCCCATGGGGCGGCGGCGAAGGGGCGCCACGATCGGCGGTCGAAGCGGCGCCATTACCACCCATTTCCGTGCCGGTCTCGGCCTTGCTCTCGGGTGCAAGCGGCAGCTTCCGACTGACTGATGTATTCCGGGTGACGCCGCGGCCGGGTCCGATCGGAGGTAACGGCAATGCCCGGCCCCTGTTTCCTTTGATCGGTTCGGCGGTCACCACCAGCAATTTTGGCTGGCGCCTGCATCCGGTGCTGGGGAACTGGATGATGCACAGCGGCAGAGATCTGGCCGCCCCCGAAGGCACCCCGGTGGTGGCGGTCCTGGCTGGCAAGGTTGTCAGCAGTGGCCCAGCGGGGGGCTACGGCCTGGCCATCGAAATCGAGCATGGTGGCCTTCAGCGTCGCACCCTTTACGGCCACCTTTCCGAGCTATACGTCAAGGAGGGGGCGCGGGTTAGCCAGGGCGAAGTGATTGGAAGGGTGGGCAGTACCGGCTTGAGCACGGGGCCCCATTTGCATTTTGAAATGCGCATTCCCCAGGATGGGGGTTGGGTGGCCATTGATCCTGGCGATTTCGACGCCAGTGGATCTCCTTTGCTCGCCCGGTTAGCTGGCCTGGCGCTGCCGGGTGGCACAGGTGGTTTAACTGCCAGCAGTTCCCAGGGCTCCGTTGCACCCGCAGGCGATGCGGTGGCCCTGCTGATGGGAGAACTTCTGCAAACGCTTGAGCGTCCTCGATTTGCCTCAAAGCCAGCGATTAACCCTGGCGTAGCCCTTCGCCCCATGGTTACCACCCCGGCTGGGGTTGCAAGCAAGGTACCCCAGGGTTGATCTCAAGGGCCGCACGGCCAGGGATTGGGCAAAAAGCTTGGCAAGGTTCAGTTGGCGATCCGCCCGTCGCTAAAGTGGATGATCCGCTGAGCCCGTTCCCCCACCTCCTGCTCGTGGGTCACCAACAAGATCGTCATCCCCTGGGCGTTGAGGTCATCAAAGATGGCCAGAACTTCTTCCGTGGTGGTCGAATCGAGGGCTCCAGTCGGTTCGTCGGCCAGGAGAAGCGAGGGCCCGTTGATGATCGATCGCGCTACGGCCACCCGCTGTTGCTGACCGCCTGATAGTTGATTGGGCCGGTTGTCTAGCCGGTGGGCCAAGCCAACTTTTTCGAGGGCGAGTTTGGCTCGCTGGCGTCTCTGCTCCGCAGGAACGCCTGCATAGATCATCGGCAGCATCACGTTTTCCATGGCCGTCAACTGGGGCAGCAGATGGAATTGCTGGAAGACAAACCCGAGTTTCTGGTTGCGAAGATCGGCTAATTCGTCATCACTGAGAGTTTCGACCGGCACCCCATTGAGGTGATAGCTGCCGCTGGTCGGCATGTCCAGGCAGCCAAGAATGTTCATGGCCGTGCTCTTGCCCGATCCGGAGGCCCCCATCACGGCGAGATAATCACCGTTGTTGACCGCCAGACAAAGATCGTTGAGGGCATGAACGGTTGTGTCGCCGCTGCCGTAGATCTTGTTGACGTGAATCAGCTCCGCCACTGGGGGCGCTGATGGACCTGGAGCACTCACCCAGGCGGGCAGGGTAGGTGAAGGTTTCATCCCAGACCTGCCGCAGGGAGGGCGGCAATGGCCCGTTGCAGAATGGGAGTGCCGCTGACGGCAGCATTGGCCCACTCAAATAGGGGACTGGAGAGCACCCCGCCAACCGCAGTGACCAAAACACAGGCCACCAGGGCGGTCCGCAGGGATTGCATACCAGAAAGATTCCAGCTGATTGGCGGGTAAGCCTTAACCACATCGGAAGCTTCTTGGGGCTCTTTGACCACCATCATCTTGATAACAGATATATAGTAATAGATCGAAATCACTGATGTGATTAGTCCGACGATGACGAGGAGGTATTGATGATCAGCCCAACCGGCAAAGAAGAGGTATATTTTAGCAAAGAAGCCAATCATCGGTGGAATGCCTCCGAGGGATAGAAGGCACAGGCTCAGCCCCAGGGTAATCAGGGGGTCTTTTTGATACAGCCCTGCGAAATCGGCGATGCGATCACTGCCGGTGCGAAGGGAGAACAGAATGATGCAGGCGAAGGCACCGAGATTCATGAAGAGATAAGCCGCCATATAAAGAACCATGGCGGCAAATCCGTCTTCGGTGCCACATACAAGGCCGATCATCACGAAACCGGCTTGACCAATGGAGCTGTAGGCCAGCATCCGTTTCATCGATGTCTGCGCCAGGGCAACAACGTTGCCAAGAACCATGCTGAGCAGGGCCAAAACAGTGAACAAGAATTTCCACTGGGCATCAAAACTCTCAAAGCAACCCACCAAAATTCTTAGGGCCAAGGCGAAACCGGCCGCTTTTGAACCCACCGAAAGGAAGGCCACAACAGGTGTTGGTGAGCCCTCATAGACATCAGGAGTCCATTGGTGGAAGGGAACGGCGGCGATTTTGAAGGCCACAGTCGCCAAGACGAACACCAGGGAGAGGGCCGTGATCGGTTTGGCGCTGCTCTGTAGGGCCAGCGAAATTCCTTCCAGGGAGGTTTCCCCGCCGCTGAGGCCGTACAGGAGGGAGGCGCCATATAGAAATACGGCTGCGGCGGCAGAGCCCACCAGTAGATATTTGAGGGCGGCTTCAGAGCTGCGGGCATCGCGCTTCATGTACCCCGAGAGCAAATAACTGGAAACCGAAAGGGTTTCGAGGGAGATGAAGATGCTTACTAGATCGGTTGCGCCGCAAAGAATCATCGCCCCCAGGGTTGCCGCCAGCAGAATCGCCGCGTATTCCCCCAGGGGTGTGCCGCTGCGTTCCACGTAGCGCCAACTCAACAGCAGGGTGATCAGCGTTGAGCAGGCAACCACCGCCCGGAAGGCGATCGAGAGGTTGTCCGCCAGGAAGGAGCCCAGAAATGAGGGTTCAATCGGACCATTCCATTGGGTCGCCAGCAGCAGCAGGGCGGCCACGAGCCCCCCGTAGCAAATGGGTGGCACCCAGCGGCTTGCCGCTTTCTCACCGGCCAGATCCACGATCAAGCAGGCCAGCAGGGCGAGCAGGATGGCTCCCTCCGGGGCAATTGCCCCAGCATTGAGCTGGAGCGCGATCGAGCCGGTGCTCAGGCCCGCACCGATCGCGTCGGTGGCGGCGCTGGCCGTACTGGCGGCAGCCCCAATGGTGGCCAGCATCCCTTTGGCAGCGGTCGGTGCGGCGATCGCCGTAAGGGCGGCCAGGATCACATCTGCCACGGCGGAAAAGTTCTTGACAGGCGGGACTGTAGCGGCGCTCCAGAGGGTCCTGCCCAACGGACCGGCCTGGGATGCGATATAGAAGGTGAAGGTTCACCGCCTGTCTGTGGCGCACACGCTGGTCATCGTTGAGAGCCCCACAAAGGCCCGTACTATTCGCGGTTTTCTGCCCAAGGAGTTCCGGGTAGAGGCCTCTATGGGCCATGTGCGTGATTTGCCCAATAACGCCAGTGAGATCCCTGCGGCCCACAAAGGAGAGAAGTGGGCGAATCTGGGTGTCAACACCGCCAAGGACTTTGAGCCCCTGTACGTGGTGCCGAAGGATAAAAAAAAGGTGGTGAAGGAGCTCAAGGATGCCCTGAAGGGTGCGGATCAGTTGCTGCTGGCCACTGACGAAGACCGCGAAGGGGAGAGCATCAGCTGGCATTTGGCCCAGTTGCTGGATCCCAAGGTTCCGGTCAAACGGATGGTCTTCCACGAAATCACCAAGGAAGCCATTTCCCAGGCCCTCGAAAATCCGCGTGAGCTCGACATGGAGCTTGTGCATGCCCAAGAAACCCGTCGAATCCTGGATCGCCTCGTCGGTTACACCCTCTCCCCCCTGCTCTGGAAGAAGGTGGCCTGGGGGCTCTCGGCGGGTCGGGTTCAGTCGGTCTCGGTGCGCCTGTTGGTCGAAAGGGAGCGGGCGCGGCGAGCTTTCCGCAGCGGCACCTACTGGGACCTCAAGGCCAGCCTGGCCCACGGACAAATTCCCTTCGACGCCAAGTTGACCCACCTGGGGGGCGAGCGCGTCGCTAACGGCTCCGATTTCGATGAAAGCACCGGGGCGATCAAGGTCGGCAGCAAGGTCAAGTTATTGGCGGAGGCTGAAGCCCGCGCCCTGCAGCAAGCCGCCATGGCCGGTCGTTGGCAGGTGGCGGCGGTCGAGGCAAAACCCACCGTGCGCAAGCCCGTGGCTCCCTTCACCACCAGCACCCTGCAACAGGAGGCGAATCGCAAGCTGCGTCTCTCGGCCCGGGACACCATGCGCACTGCCCAGGCCCTCTATGAGCGGGGCTTCATCACTTACATGCGTACAGACTCGGTGAATCTCTCCGAGCAAGCCATCAAGGCCGCCCGTAGCTGTGTGACAGAGCGTTATGGCCAGGACTACCTCAGTCCTGCCCCCCGCCAGTTCACCACCAAATCCCGCAATGCCCAGGAAGCCCACGAAGCAATTAGGCCTGCGGGGGAGGCGTTCCGGACCCCTGGGGAGACCGGTCTGGAGGGCAGGGATCTGGCGCTCTACGAACTCATCTGGAAGCGCACTGTGGCCTCCCAGATGGCCGATGCCCGTTTGACCATGCTGTCGATCGATCTGGAGGTGGCTGACAGCACCTTCCGGGCCACGGGCAAGCGGATTGATTTCCCAGGTTTTTTCCGGGCCTATGTCGAGGGCAGCGACGACCCCGATGCCGCCTTGGAGGGCCAGGAGGTTTTGTTGCCAGCCCTCAAGGTCGGCGACGCTCCCGATTGCCGCTCCGTTGAAGCGCTCAGTCACCAGACCCAACCCCCGGCCCGTTACAGCGAAGCCGCCCTGGTCAAAATGCTGGAGAAGGAGGGCATCGGACGCCCCTCCACCTACGCCAGCATCATCGGCACGATCATTGACCGCGGCTATGCCACCTTGCAGGCCAACGCCCTAATTCCCAGCTTCACGGCTTTTGCCGTGACCGCCCTGCTGGAGGAGCATTTTCCCGATTTGGTAGATACGGGTTTCACCGCCCGTATGGAAAACACCCTCGACGAAATTTCCACCGGTAAGGTCCGCTGGCTTCCCTATCTCGAGGATTTTTATAAGGGCGAGGAGGGCCTCGAGGCCTTGGTGCAAAGACGCGAAGGCGACATCGATCCGGGTCATTCCCGCACGGTGGCTTTAGAGGGCTTGCCCTGTGTGGTGCGCATCGGCCGTTTCGGTGCCTATCTCGAATCCCGCCGTGTGGGCACAGATGGTGAAGAGGAGTTGCTCAAGGCCACGCTTCCCCAGGAGATAACCCCCGCCGATCTAGATGCCGACAAGGCCGAATTGATTCTGCGCCAGAAGTCCGAGGGGCCTGAATCCATTGGCGAGGACCCCGAAACAGGCGAGCAGGTTTACCTTTTGTTTGGCCAGTACGGCCCCTATCTTCAGCTGGGCCAGGCCAGCGAAGAAACCCCTAAGCCGAAGCGGGCTTCCCTGCCTAAAGGTGTCAAGCCAGAAGAGATGAAGCTTGAGGACGCCCTCGGTTTGCTACGGCTTCCCCGCCATCTGGGTGAGCATCCAGACGGGGGCAAGGTGCAGGCGGGTCTAGGCCGCTTCGGCCCCTACGTGGTTCACGACAAGGGCAAAGGAGAAAAGGATTACCGCTCGATCAAGGCTGAGGATGATGTGTTGGTGATCGGCCTGACCCGAGCGCTTGAGCTTCTGGCCCAGCCCAAACGGGGGCGCGGTGGCCGCACGGCCCTCAAGGATCTGGGCACCCCTGAGGGGGCCAATGAGGCGATCCAGTTATTTGATGGTCCGTACGGCCTTTATGTGAAACAGGGCAAGGTGAATGCCTCCCTGCCCGAGGGCACCACGGCCGACACCCTCACCCTTGAGCAGGCCGTTGAATTGCTGGCCGCCAAGGCCGCCAGTTCTCCCTCCCGCTCCCGCAGCGGCACCAAGGCGGCCAAGACTGCCGCTCCTTCTGGCGGCAGCGCTCCCAAGACACGGGCCGCGGCGACCAAGGGGGCGACCAAGGGGCGCACAACCGCCAAGGATCCGGGGGCGGCGACCGCTCGCAAAACTCCGGCCACCACCAAGACGGGACGGCTGCGGGCCAGTGCTGTGCGGGTGATTAAGCCCGCAGGTAGCTGATGCCGATCCCATGCCGCGCCCCAGCGACCATGGCCACCGCCATGGTTTTGTTGTTGCTGCAGACAGGCTGCACGGGCACCCCGTTCGGTGATGGCTTGAGCCGCAGTTTCCCGTCCCCGGGATCTCCTGACCAACCCTCTCCCCAACCGGAGGCTGCCGGTCCGCCGTCCCAGGCGAATCCGGCGCCAACCATGCCGGGACCCTTGCCAGCACCCGTTGGTCTGACGCCGCCCGGCGGCCCACCCCCGGCCAGCGGGCCGGCCGCCCCGGCTAAGCAATCCTCTCCGGCCTCAGGTGCCACCAAGACCGCCGCCGGTCCCCCGACCGCCGCCGGCACGACGGCCATGGCCCCAGGCGCGTCCCTGGTCCGCAAGAGCGCTCCGGCTGCTAAACCCCTGCCCTATCGCGTCACGATTCGCCTGCCCGAGGCTGACCCTTCTGCACCGGCCGAGGCTGTCACCAAGGCCCTCCGCGCCACCGGGGTGTCCTTCGAAGTTGAGACAATTGAGCGAATAATCACCCCCGGCTCGCCACCTTTGGGGACTCCTGCCCCCAGCCAGGCCCCTGCTGCTGAATCCGCTGCTCCGGCTCCTACGACCCGGCCCGCCCCGCCCCCCCGCTGAGGCTGTTTTTTCTTGGTTCCTAACTCCTCGCGTCAGCTCACGGCCCGGGCGGCCCGCCAGATGATGGACACCGCCTACTTGGCGGCGGCCACAGCCCTGTTGTGGGTGGCGCTGTACTACCTGCCCGTAGGCGGTCCCCTCTTTCGTCTCGCCCTGCCCCTGCCCCTGGCCCTGCTCCAGCTGCGCCACGGTTGGCGATGTGCCTGGGAAGGAGTGGCCGTCAGTGCCTTGCTCCTGGTGGCCCTGATGGGGCCGATTCGCGGTCCGTTGATGCTGTTCCCCTTCGGCCTGCTGGCCCTTTGGCTGGGCTGGGGTTGGCGGACGCGACAGAGTTGGTGGTTGACCCTGGCCCTTGGGGCCCTAATTGGCGCCCTGGGTTTTCTGGTGAGGGTGTCGGTGCTTTCGGTGCTGGTTGGTGAGAATCTCTGGGTGCTGATCACTACCGCCGCAGCCTCCTTGCTGGAGCGGTTGCCTTTGCCTGGCCTCGCCGCAGGCTTCGACATCACCCAGGTGCAGTTGGCGGCCCTGCTGCTGGTTCTGTTTCAGAATCTCTTGATGGTTGTGTGTCTCCATGCTGTCGCCTACTGGATTTTCCCGCGGCTGGGCTCCCCCATCAGCGAACCTCCCGAGGCCTTGAGGGCCCTGGTGTCCCTCGATCCCCTGTGAGTGAATTGCGTCGCCTTTGGGGCGACCCAGACCAGGCGTCCCGGTGGCAGACCGCCTGGTGCGCTGCTGCAGATGAGACTCAGGTGGTTGTGCTGCTGGCGGCAACTGCCACCGCGGCGATTCCCGGCATCTCGGCGGCGGGGGCCACTCCGGAGAGCCGTCGCCTCACTGCGGCAGCAGATGCCGAACTCCTGGTCCTTGGGCCAGGGCGCCATCGGCCCCATGGCCTACCGCCTTTGCCTGCGGGAGTCTCCCCGGCCTTGATCTCGCAAGTGGTGGTAGACACCTTGGGTTGGCATCCCTTGGTGGTGGATCTCGGTTGTGCCCTGGCGCCGTCCGTGCCCCACCTGCGACTTCCGGGTTCTCTGGGGGCGGGACCGGCCCGTTGCCTCACCAGTGGTCGGGCCATGGATCGGGGCACGGTGGCCGGCCTGCTCGCCCTTGGGCGACGCTGGGGGGTGGGCCTGGGCAAGGCCCGGTCGCTGCGGCCCCTGCTGCTGGCCGAATGTGTGCCAGGGGGTACCTCAACGGCCCAGGCGGTGCTTTCCGGTCTTGGTCTCGCGGTGGAAGGACTGGTGGGTAGCAGCCTGCGCGACCCCGATCTCTCGCTCAAGGCCCAGTTGGTGCGCCAAGGTCTGGCGGCGGCTGGCCTTGGCTTGCCCAGCAGCCAGGGGGAAGGGCCTCCACTCGACGCTGATCCCCTGGCGGTGGTCGCTGCCGTTGGCGATCCGATGCAACCTGTGGCGGCTGGTTTGGTTTTGGCGGCGGCGGCCCAGGGGCTGCCGGTGCTGTTGGCCGGTGGCAGCCAGATGGCTGCGGTGTTGGCCCTGGCCCTGGCCCTGGCCCCCGCTTCTCTGCGGGCGGGCTTGGCGGCCCAGGTGGCCATCGGCACCACCGCTTGGGTCGCCAATGACCCCAGCAGCAACCTGGGGGGCTTGCTGCAAACCCTGGAGCGCCGTTGGGGAGTCACTCCCCTGGGGTTGGTGGCCGATCTGCGCTTCCATGCACCCCAGCACCCCGCCCTGCTCGATTACGAGCGGGGCTTTGTCAAAGAGGGCGTGGGTGCCGGAGGACTGGCCCTGGCTTGGCAGCTGAGTGGTCGCCAACCGCAGGCCCTGGCCTGGGCCTGCGACCGCGCCTGTCATCTCCTGCTGGCCGAAAAGGACCTGGGAGCCTCTACGGTCCCGCCATGACTTCGCCCGTTTTTCCCCGACGTCAGGTGCTGCGCTTCGGTGCGGCGTTAAGCCTGGGCTGGCTGGCCGGTTGTCGCCAGATCAGGTCCGAACTGGTGGCCCACCGGGGCGATTTGCCCAAGGCCTGGGCGGCTGAGTTGCCAGCCCCTTGGCAGGCACGCTGGCTTGAAGATCCGGCCGCTGTGGTGGCTAGCGCTAGCCAGTCCCCAGCCCCTGGCCTGCTCCAGTGCCTTGATGGCTGGGCCACGACGGTGCCTGCCAACAGATTGCAATCCTTCGGGGCACCGGCCCTGCTGAAGCGGCTGGAGGCTGGCGCGCAGCCCGTCAGTCGCCTATTTGCCCCAGCGGGTTCAGCCGCCTTGGCCTTCCCATGGGCCTGCAGTCCCTGGGTGCTGTTGCTGCGACGAAGGGATGACCTGGTGCCCCAGGCGACTGAAGATTGGGATGTGCTGCTCGATCCCAGCCTGAAAGGTGGTGTGGTCCTGCCCTCAAGTCCCCGGGTGGTAATCGATCTCGTCCAGGGCGATCCCGCCAGGCTTCGCCGTCTCAGGGCCCAGGCCCTGGCCTATGACGACCGCGATGGGCTCAATTTGTTGCTCACCGGCGAGGCGGAGGCTGCGGTGCTGCCGCGCCATCGGGTAGTGCCCCTGTTGCGCAGGGATCCCCGCCTGCGGGCCCTGTTGCCAGCCACGGGGTCGCCCCTGAGCTGGAATCTCCTCCTGCGTCCCGTTTCAGAACAGCCGCCGCCGCCCCTGGACTGGTTGGGGGCAATCCTGGAACCCCCGCTTCTGCCCCTGCTGCTGGCCGCCGGTTGGGTTCCACCCCTGCCCCGCGGGCTGCTGGAGGCCAGTTTGAAGACGTTTCCTGCGTCGATGGCCCAGCTGCTCTTGCCACCCACGGCGGTCTGGGAACGGTGTCGCTCCTTGCCCCCCCTGACTCCCCAACAGCAGGAATCCCTGCAGGATCTCTGGCACGAGACGACCCCTGATCTTGGCCCCGGAAAGGCTCCCTAACCCCACAACCGGCGGCGGGGGGCAGCCGAGAGGCGACGGTGGGTGTCGGCCAACAGGTCCGGGATGGGCAGAGCGTGGGGGCAGCGGGGCAGGCAGTCCCCGCAGCGCTGGCAGGCCTCGGCATTTACCTGTTCCCACCAGGGCCCGGCCCGGCCGATGAGGTTGTAGCGCTCCGTGGCGAAGGCCTCCATGCCATGGCCCAGCGCCATCTGCCTCAGCCGCAGCAAAGCCGGGATCGGCACCTGTTGGGGGCAGGGAAGACAGGCACGGCATTGGCCGCACCATTCTTTGCCCAGCCGTTCCCGCCCAGCCATCTGGAGCTGCTCGATGGCCTGCCTCTCTGGGTCGCTCAAGGGCCCTGTGGCATCGCCCAGTTGCTGGGCCCAGTTGAGATCGGCTGGGTATGTGGCCCCAAGCGTCAGGGTGCTGATGCCCTGGCTCAGCAGAAAGCGGTAGGCGAGTTGCAGGGGTGCAAAGGGGGCGCTGTCCGCCACCAGAAGGGGGGGCGGATCCTGCAGCCGGCCCCCTTTGTCCGCAGGTGAGATGGCCATCACGCCCATTCCTTGGGCCAGGGCCCGCTGGGCCAGAGCGAGGCGATCTTGATCGAACAGATGCAGATGCAAGCTGCAAAAGCGGAAGCGGCCACTGTCCAGGGCACGTTCAATCAGATCGTTGTCCCCATGGCTGCTGAAGCCCACTTGCCCCACCAGACCATCAGCGAGCAAGGTCTCCAGCAGTTCCGATCCGGGTCCCTGGAGAACCCATGCCAGTTGCTCAGGGGTGTTCAGACCATGCACAGCCAGATTGTCCACAGCGGCGACCCCCAGGCGTTGGAGGCTGGCTTGCACCGCCAGCCGACCCTCCTGGGCGGTACCCCCTGGCAGCAACTTGGTAGTTAACACAAGGTCTTGGCGCTCCAGATGCCCCTGTTCGCTCAAAAGATGTAGGGCTTGGCCCAAAAAGGTTTCCGCCGGCCCGTAGGCCGGCGCCGTCTCTAGGTGGTTGATGCCGGCTTCAAGGGCGGCCCAGACCACTTCCTGCATCTGGGCTAGGGAATCCACCGCTCGCATCGTGCCGAGGGTGAACAGGGAAACCGCTGGACCCTGGCCAAAGGGTCTGCGGGCGATCCGCCTGTGTGAGTTCGCTGCTTCCCCCCGGCACTCTCCGCTGGATTCAGGTGCTGCCGGCATCGGAGGGGAGGTCGGTATCAGGGTTTTCCTCGCTGGCCGCTGATTCGGATGGTGCAGGATCGTCCTTGCTGGTCTGGCGCAGGTGTCTGATCAGGGCGGCGGGAGTGGTGTTATCCAGAAAACGCCTGAAATCCTCCTGGTCCACCGCATCGGCCTCGGCATCGACCGGAATCGAGGCATCCACAACCACCTCTTCCAGCATCCAGATGCTGCTGCCGGTGCGCAGGGCTAGGGCAATGGCGTCGCTGGGACGGGCATCAAGTTCCAGGGCTTCTTCAGCGGCATTGGTGAGTTTGAGCACGGCCCGGAAGGTGTTGTCCTCAATGGCATGGATGATCACTCGATCAAGGGCTAGGCCGCCTGCTGCCATCAATTGGGCCATGAGGTCATGGCTGAGGGGACGGGGCGAGCGTTCCCGGTTGATGCCTGCCAGGATGTTTTGGGCTTGGGCTTGGTCGATCCAGATGGGGACCTGGCGGCGGCCGGAGGGGTCCCGCAGCAGCACAATCGGACTGCGGCTGGCCGCATCAAGGGCAATCCCCGCCACGCTCATCTCGACCATGGTTCCCTCAGAGACTTCCCCAGCTTCCGTCCATTGCTTGATTATGACCAGCAGTAAGCGGACTTGAGATGTTCACCGGGTTGGTGCGAACCATGGGCCGTTTGCAGCGATGGCGTTCCGGGGTCTGGGTTAGGGGCGACCTGGAGGCCCTTGGTCCGCTGGCGTTGGGTGACAGCATCGCCGTGGATGGGGTGTGTCTGACCGTTTCCAGGCTGGTGGGTGATGGCTTTCAGGCCGACGTCAGCGAAGAGACCCTGGCGCGCACCACCTTGGCCCCCAAGGCGGATGGGGGGGGCTGGGTCAATCTAGAACCGGCTTTGCGCCTCTCTGACCGGTTGGGAGGTCACTTGGTGAGCGGCCATGTCGATGGCCAGGGCGAGATCCTGGGGATCCAGCGCCAGCCAGCCTCCTGGCGACTGGAGGTGGGTTGTAATCCCCAACAGCAGGGCCGCTATCTCTGTGAGAAAGCCAGCATTGCCCTAGATGGCATCAGCCTGACCCTGGCAGGCTGCGACAACGATGGCAGTCGTTTCTGGATCGCCGTCATCCCCCAAACTTGGATCACCACTACTCTTCAGTACCGACAGGTGGGAGACCTGTTGAATTTGGAAATTGATTTGTTTGCGAAATACACCGAACGCTTGCTCTATGCCCATGGCCAAGCCGGCCGTCCCCAATCCTCTGGCCCCAAGCCAGGCCCAGAAGGGGGAGCTTCAGCGTCCCAACCAATCAGCGCCGCCTGGCTCCGTACCCAAGGTTGGTGATAGTGGGGAGCCCGAGGGGATCTGCCATCGCAAAGCGGGCTGCATCAACTGGTTTGTCCTTGCACTTCCACGGGAAGCAGCCAGATGGAGCCGGTTTCTCGATGCAGCTCAATGCGGAACTCCTGGCCGGGTTCAAGGCCCATGCGTCGGGTGTAGGCCTGGCCAATCAGCAGGTTGCCATTGCCGTGGACCCGGGTGCGAAATTCGGCTTGACGGCCGCGGCTGAGGCTTGAGTTGCTGCTGGCCGAGGGCAGGGAGTAACCCTTGGCTGCCACCAGGGCCCGGTAAAAACTCTTTTTGAGCACCCGGCCACTGGGGCCGACATAGCCACAGCCCCGGGCGATCTGATCTTCTGGCCGGTTCCCTAGAGAGCGGGCCTTGTCTAAAAGCGCTTTGCCTTCAAGGGGGCTGGTGGCTGGGGAAGGAACATTTTCGGCACCAGCCGTTGCCCTTAAGAGAGTCATAGGGCACCTGCCCAGAGAATTCTGCATTGATTCTGCCGAGCACAAGGCCGGCTTTGCAAGGGTTTCCAAGCAAAGAGCAACAAGCCAAAGCAGGGGATTGACCAGGGTTCGTCGTTATTCCTCAGGCGGGATCTAAGTTGGAGCGGGGGTTTCCACATAAGATTTCGAACGTCTATGGGGCTAATTGTGTTGAGACACTGATCTTGCTTAATCCCGCTAGGGTCTGAGTCAGCCTGAGGGCATTTCAGAATCTGGAATTGAGAGTGGCCAAAATGATTGCGCCCGATGCTGCTGATTTTCTGCCAGGTTCTGCAGCGGATGCTCCTGTTGGATTGTTGCGATTGATTCAGGGGATCACTTCCCATCTTGTCGTTGGGGTGATTGCTTTGATTGTGATTGGCGGAACAACACGGGTCATGGAGGCGGGACTTGCTTGCCCTGACTGGCCACTTTGCTATGGAAGTTTGCTGCCAGGCAAGCAGATGAACCTCCAGGTTTTCCTGGAATGGTTCCATCGAGTCGATGCGTTTTTAATTGGCTTGGCTCTGCTGGCTCTCAATTTCATTGTTGTTCTGCGTCGATCCTCTCTACCCCACTGGCTTCCCTGGTGCACTCTTACGGCGTTGTTGTTGGTAGCGATCCAGGCAGCTCTCGGAGCCATAACAGTCTCTTCTCTGCTGGCTTCCAATAGCGTGACAGCCCATCTGGGCACGGCATTGGTGCTTTTGCTTCATCTATGTGCGACAGATCAGGCTTTGCGGTGCAAGTGCCAAATTATTGATGCAGGTAGTTCCCCTTTGGATTTCCCTCCACGCTTGCCAAGGTGGTGGTGGCCTTTGCCCCTGACGGCGATGCTTGCTTTGCTGGCTCAGTGCCTGGTGGGTGCCCTGATGGCAAGTCAATGGGCGGCAGAGCGTTGTTTGGATCTGGGTGAATCCTGTTACTGGCTGATGAATCATCGTTTGATGGCCTATCCAGTTTTGTTCGGTTTGGCTTTGATGGCTATCGGTGCAATTTTCCTGCCCAGTTCTCATAGAATGTTGAAGTCCTTTTCGTTTATGTCTATTATCTTTGGATTGGGTCAAGTCCTCATTGGTCGATTCAATTTGATAGTTCATTTGGACATTCCTTTGTTAACCATTTCCCATCAGTTGATTGCTGCTTTGCTCGTGGCCCTACTCGGAGCTGCAATCGGTCGAACCCTATTGATTACTTCTAGCTCATGGCCCGGACAGGAGGTTGTTGATTTTGGTTAGGTCCCTGAATCTGATTCCCTATCAAGGGGCGCCAGCCAACCCCCAATCCTCCCAGACGGTATCAACCAGACCCCAACTTCCGGCATGGTTGGAGGTTCTCAAGCCCCGTTTGATCCCCCTTTTGCTGGCCACCACGGTTGGCGGCATGGCGGTAGCCGAACCCTGGCCCTTGGCACCAGTTCGATTTCTGGCGACTTTGGTGGGTGGCGCCCTCGCTGCTGCAGCTGCAGGTGTTTTGAACTGTCTCTGGGAACAGGATCTTGATGCCAAGATGGTGAGAACAAGCCGAAGGGCCCTTCCATCTGGAAGGCTGGCCCAACATCAGGCCCTGGCCTTGGCTATCAGCCTTGCCACAGCTTCGGTACTTGTGCTGACGCTTCTGGTCAATCCGTTGGCGGCTGCTTTGTCCTTGCTAGGGCTATGCAGCTACGTTCTTCTCTACACCGCTTGGCTCAAACCAAGAACAAGCCAGAATATTGTCATTGGAGGACTTGCCGGGGCGATCCCCCCGCTTGTGGGAGCCGTAG
>JBILDB010000155.1:0-5834 GCA_044352805.1 Cyanobium sp. | reverse complement strand
GGGCTGTTGGCCCGTTTCAGCCTCACCCTGCCCCTGCTCCTGGCGGCGGCTTTCGCACTTCTCAACCTGGTGG
The DNA here is from genome assembly GCA_044352805.1 of Cyanobium sp. Classification (GTDB taxonomy): domain Bacteria; phylum Cyanobacteriota; class Cyanobacteriia; order PCC-6307; family Cyanobiaceae; genus Cyanobium. The sequence continues at coordinate 5,761 of JBILDB010000155.1, read as the reverse complement.
TGGTGCTCAAGCTGCTGCCCGAAACCCTGCCCCCTTCCCAGCGCCTGCCCTTGCCCAGACGTCGGGCACTGCAACCCTTCAACCAAATAGGTCACATCCTGGGCCAATCCCAGGTGCGGTTGTTGGCCCTGGCTTTCTTTTTGTTTTTCCTTTCGTTCAATGGCTTTACGGCCATGCTGGTGCTGTTTCTGCGCCAGGCCTTCGCCTGGGGCCCCGAGCTTTCAGCCCTCGCCTTTTTAGTAGTAGGGGTGGTGGCCACGGTGGTGCAGGGAGGGCTGATCGGGCCCCTGGTGGCCCGTTTTGGCGAACGCAGGCTGTCCCTGACGGGGGTCGGATTCGTCAGTGTCGGCTTTTTGCTGATCGCCCTGGCCCAACGCACAACGGCGGTGCCCTTGGTGTTTGGCGGTGTGGCCCTGTTGGCCCTGGGCACAGGACTGGTCACCCCCTGCCTGCGCAGCCTGGTTTCCCAACGCCTGGAAGACGGTGGCCAAGGTGCCGCCCTGGGCAGCATGCAAGCCCTTCAGAGCCTGGCCGGGGTCCTCGGGCCACCCATGGCGGGCCTGGCCTTCGAGACCATCGGCCAACGCAGTCCTTTCTGGGTGGGACTGGCGCTGATGTTGGTGGTTGGGATACTCGTCGGCGGGCTGCCCGGTCAAGCAAGCCCATCACGCCAATCAACGGCATGAGATTGCTACGTTCATTCCATTATTCAGCCCCCCACCAAAGCCCCAGCAATGACGAAATCCAGCGTGCCACCCGAGCTATACATCAACCGGGAACTCAGCTGGATCGACTTTAATCAGCGCGTCCTTGCCCAGGCCATGGACGAACGCACACCCCTATTGGAGCAGGCTAAATTCAGCGCCATTTTTAGCAACAATCTCGATGAATTCTTCATGGTGCGAGTGGCCTCACTCAAGTCTCAGCAAGAGGCGGGGCTCACCACCCTCAGCGATGACGGACTGACCCCGCTGCAGCAACTGGAAGCAATCCAAACCAAATTGAGACCGCTGCTTGATCAACAACAGCAGCACTATCGCCTGCACCTCAAACGCTCGCTGTCCGAATACGGCGTCCACCTGTTCGATTACAGCCGCCTTAACGATAAACAAAAAGAGTGGGTAGACAACTATTTCCAACGCGCCATCTTTCCGGTCTTGACGCCCCTGGCCGTAGATCCGGCGCATCCCTTTCCGTTCATGAGCAACCTCAGTCTCAATGTGGCGGCCATGGTGAGTGATCCAGACACGGGCCAGCAGCAATTCGCGCGGGTCAAGGTGCCGCAGAAGATTCTGCCCCGCTTCGTGCCGATTCCCACCGAGCTCTGCACGCGTAGCCCTGAGGCCCTGTTCACGGTGGTGCCCCTAGAGCAGCTGGTTGCCTTCAACCTGCAGCACCTATTCCCGGGGATGACGATCGAAGGCCATTACTTCTTTCGCATCACCCGCGACGCCGATCTGGAACTGCGGGATCTGGAGGCAGATGACCTGATGGAGGCCTTGCAGGCTGGACTGCGCAAGCGTCGCATGGGGGGTGAGGTGGTGCGTCTGGAGGTGGCTAATGAAATGCCCGACGACATGGTGCGGCTGTTGATGGAAGGTCTGGATGTGGAGAGCGAGGACCTCTATCGCATCAACGGTCCCCTCGGCCTTGATGATCTGATGAGCCTGCTGGCAATCCCCCTGCCCCAGCTGAAGGACGAGCCCTATCAAGGGCGGACGGTACCGGCCTTGATGCGGGCCCAACGCAGCCAATTAGAGGACGGCTCGATTAAGCAGGAGGAATTCCAAAGCATTTTTTCCGTGATCCGCCGCGGTGATGTGTTGCTGCATCACCCCTATGACCTGTTCACCACCTCGGTGGAGGAATTTCTCAACCAGGCCGCCGACGACTCCTCGGTGCTGGCGATCAAGATGACCCTCTATCGCACCTCCAAGGATTCGCCGGTGGTGGCGGCCCTGATTCGCGCCGCCGAAAATGGCAAGCAAGTGATGGCCTTGGTCGAACTGAAAGCCCGTTTCGACGAAGACAACAACATCCACTGGGCCCGCGAATTGGAGCGTTCCGGGGTCCATGTGGTTTATGGGGTGCTCGGACTGAAAACCCACACCAAAGTGCTGCTGGTGGTGCGCCGCGAGAAGGAGTTATTGCGCAGTTATGTGCACCTGGGAACCGGTAACTACAATTCCAAGACCTCAACTCTCTACACCGACATAGGCCTACTCACGGTCAACGAAGACTTTGGTCAGGATCTGGTCGAACTGTTTAACTACCTCACCGGTTTCTCTAAACAGCAGAGTTTCCGCAAATTGCTCGTGGCCCCTGTCACCCTGCGTCGCGGCATGGAAGACCGAATCCGCCGCGAAATTGACCATGCCAAAGGCGGTCGAGGTGGCCACCTGCGGGCCAAAATGAATTCTTTGGTTGATCCGGCGATCATCGCCCTGCTCTACGAAGCCTCGCAAGCTGGGGTCAAAATCGAATTGATCATTCGCGGCATGTGCTGCCTGCGGCCAGGATTGGCTGGTGTCAGCGAATCGATCAGCGTTACCAGTGTAATTGGCCGCTTTCTTGAACACTCACGTCTGTTTTGGTTTGCCAACGGTGGGGAGTCCGAACTGCTGATCGGCAGTGCTGATTGGATGCCGCGCAATCTCGATCGCCGGGTCGAAGCCGTTGCCCCGGTTGAGGATCCGCGATTGAAGGGCCATCTAGAAGGCTTGTTGCAGCTTTACCTCGACGACAGTGGCGCCTGGCACATGCACAGCGACGGCAGCTTTCACCAATACCCGCTTGAAGGAACGGGCCAGCAGGTGCAAAGAACCTTGATGGATCGCTGGCGGGGCGGATTGTGACGGCTAAATCGGAGCCAAAAAACAGAAAAGCGCAGCACTTGGGACCAACAATTCTCCGATTCTGAACAAAAGCACTTTCCAACTGGTGCTATATTCCCCTCAAATTCAATCGGAGGCCTGGGGTGATGGGGACACCTCTGCATTCCGCTTTAGCTCTGCTGCGCGCCAAAACCGCTGCAAGGGGCGAAGCGAGCGCTGGTGACAGCGGCAGTCCAAACCAGAAAGACAAGACCAAACCATCTAGTGCCCGGGCGGCAACCCGGACGTCAGCCCAGCGATCCAGCAGCCGCAGTAGCCCAGATGCCATCGGCTGGTATCTGGGCACCATCGGCCGGGTGCCGCTGCTGACACCAGCGGAGGAAATTGAGCTAGCCCACCATGTTCAGTCCGCCAAACCGCTGCAACTTCTCGCCAACGATCAGCGCACACCCCTGCAGAAACGCCAAATTCGTATGGGTCAACGGGCCCGCGATCGCATGATGGCCGCCAACTTACGCCTGGTGGTAAGCGTGGCAAAAAAATATCAAAATCAAGGCCTAGAATTGCTCGATCTCATTCAAGAAGGGGCCATTGGCCTGGAGCGGGCAGTCGACAAGTTTGACCCCGCCATGGGCTACAAATTTTCTACCTACGCCTATTGGTGGATCCGCCAGGGCATGACCCGTGCCATTGATAATAGCGCCCGCACCATTCGCCTACCGATTCACGTCAGCGAAAAACTCTCCAGGATGCGGCGGGTGACCCGCGAGCTTTCGCACCGCCTCGGTCGCCAGCCCAACCGCCTCGAAGTGGCCCATGCCATTGGCATGACTCCAGAGGAATTGGAGGAATTGATCTCCCAAAGCACCCCCTGCGCTTCCCTTGATGCCCACGCCCGCGGCGAAGAAGATCGCAGCACCCTTGGCGAGCTGATCGCTGATCCCGGCAGCAACGAGCATCTGGACTCGATGGACCGCCTGTTGCAGAAAGAACACCTGGGGGCCTGGCTATCCCAACTGAATGAACGGGAGCAGAAAATCCTGCGGCTGCGCTTCGGCCTTGAAGGCAGCGAACCGTTAACGCTGGCCGAAATCGGCCGGATCATCAACGTCTCCCGGGAGCGGGTACGCCAACTGGAAGCCAAGGCGATCATGAAGCTACGGATGCTCAGCGACAGACAACAGGCAGCCTGAGATAGCGGTGGAATTCGCACTGGCGCTGGAGCCGGAATGGATTCGGCGCCAGCTACCTGGAGTCGGCGCTGTTGTGGCCTGGCTGACTTTGGTGTGCTGCCTGGCCCTGCTGGTGCGGCGCCGCTGGCCCGACCAACCCGAATGGAGCCGCAAGGTGGTCCACATCGGCAGCGGCCCGGTGCTGTTGCTCGCCTGGGGGCTGGGCATCGATCGCCGGATCGCCCTTCCGGTCGCGGGACTCGTCACCTTGCTAGCGGCCCTCAACCACCGCATCCGGGTGCTGCCGGCCATCGAAGATGTGGATCGCCGCAGCTACGGCACCATCGCCTATGGGGCCACCATCGTGCTGTTATTGCTGCTTTGGTGGCCGGCCCAGCCCGCTGCTGTGGCGGCAGGAGTGCTGGTGATGGCCTGGGGAGATGGGTTCGCCGGCCTGATCGGGCCCATCTGGTCTTCACCAAGCTGGCAGGTGTGGGGGCAGAAGCGATCGCTTTTGGGCACCGCAACCATGGCCCTGGCCAGCCTGGGGGCCCTCGTCTTGGTGAGGCAACTGGCCCTAGCAGCGGGGTTGACGGCGCCGGATCCTGGGGCCCTGGCCGCGATGGCGTTGCTGGCTACCGCCCTGGAACAGGTGGCCTGGCTCGGATTGGACAACCTCAGCGTGCCATTGGCGGTCGCTGCCCTGTGGCGCTGGTGGTCTGGGGGCTGAGAATCAAGCATGCAGGGATTGCTCACAGCGATGCATCCAGTCCTGCTGGCTGCCAAGACCGGCCACCAGCAGGCGATCGTCGGGTTCGTCCCGCAGGCGCAATTGCCACTGGCGAATCACCTCGGCCCGCTCCATCCAAACATCGACAACGGTATGGCGAATCAACTCCCCATCCCAGCGACGGCAACGGGCTGACTCCAGGGCCCAGTCCAACAGGGCATCGAGCTGAAACGGCCGAAAGCCTGCATAGACAGGACCCAACCCTGCAGGGGTGGCATTCCTCTGTTCGAGATAGAAGATCTGCAGCGGATCAGAAAGTCCGCAGAACTGAAGCAGGTAGGCCATGTCCCCGACCCATGGTTTGAGTGGATGCATACCTTAGGGATGGTCAACCACAGAGATGTTCACCAAGAACATCTCGTCGTCTTCATCACTACCTGGCACTTACAATCTAGGAGTGCCAAAAGATAGTTGAATCCGCCTGGCGGTTGGGGTTTTGGGCCATCAAGCGGTCACCAGGTGCCCTTGGCGGGCCCTGCGCACCGCCCCCGCCAGTTCGTCGAGCAAGGCCAAGGTGGTGTCGAGGGCGATGCAGGCATCGGTGATGCTCTGGCCATAGGTGAGCTGGCTGAGGTCGGCGGGGATCTTCTGGCTGCCCTCCACCAGGTGGCTCTCCAGCATCACGCCCATCACATGCAGGGAGCCGCCAGCCACCTGCTCTGCCACCTGGCGCAACACCTCCCCCTGGCGGCGGTAATCCTTGTTGGAGTTGCCATGGCTGCAATCCACCATCAGGCGGGCGGGCAGGCCCTCGGCGGCCAGCTGGGCGGCAGCGGCGGCCACGGCCTCAGGCCCGTAGTTGGGGCCGCCCTTGCCGCCGCGCAAAACCAGATGCCCATCGGGATTGCCGGTGGTACTGACGATCGCGGCATTGCCCTGCTGGCTGATGCCCAGGAAATGGTGCGGTTTGGCCGCCGCCTCCATGGCGTTGATGGCGGTGCTGGCACTGCCATCGGTGCCGTTCT
>JBILDB010000154.1:0-5858 GCA_044352805.1 Cyanobium sp. | reverse complement strand
TGGCCACGCCCCGTTCTATGCCCTGCCGCAGCCGGGCCGTATTGGTCACAAACAGGTCGTCACCCACCAATTGCACCGTGCGGCCGAGTTTTTCGGTGAGCAGGGCCCAACCTTCCCAATCATCTTCTGCCACCCCGTCCTCGATCGAAACGATCGGGAAGCGATTGACGAGGTTGGCAAGTTGGTCGACCATTTCAGCGCTGCTGTATTGACTTCCCCCGAAGGCATAACGGCCGTTTTTGAAAAACTCAGTACTGGCCACATCCAGGGCCAGGGATATCTGATCGCCGGGGCGGTAGCCGGCTTTTTCAATCGCCTGGACCAGCAGGTCACCGGCGGCGGCGTTATCGGCCAGATCCGGAGCGAAGCCCCCTTCGTCGCCTACGGCGGTGGAGAGCCCTTGATCCTTGAGCAGTCCTTTGAGGGTGTGGAACACCTCAGCACCCCAGCGCAGGGCTTCGCGAAAACTGTTGGCCCCGTGGGGTACCAACATGAATTCTTGGAAATCCATGTTGTTGGAGGCGTGGGCACCGCCGTTGATGACGTTCATCAAGGGCACGGGTAGGAGATTGGCCATCGGTCCGCCCAGGTAGCGATAAAGAGGTAATCCCAGGCCCCTGGCGGCTGCTTGGGCGTTGGCCAGGCTCACCGCCAGGATGGCGTTGGCGCCGAGGGCCGATTTGTTGTCACTGCCATCCAGTTCGGCCATGGACGCATCCACGGCGCCTTGATCTAAGGCAGAGAGTCCACAGAGGGCAGGCGCGATGCGCTCCTCAATGTTCTCGACTGCCTGGCTGACCCCCTTGCCGAAGTAGCGGCGGGCATCGCCGTCGCGCAGTTCGTGGGCCTCATGGGCGCCGGTGCTGGCGCCACTTGGCACAATCGCCCGTCCAGTAGCGCCCCCTTCCAGGTAAACCTCGGCTTCTACCGTGGGTGTGCCGCGAGAATCAAGGACCTCGCGGGCCACGATCGAATCGATAACCAGGTCGAGGGAGTCGAGCACAAGTCCAAGGCTGTTGGCAGCGATCCTATGGGGCGCCATCTACTTGACATGTGTTCTTCGTGCCCGTAATGGGCTAACAATGGCAAGGCAGGCTTCCTCTTTCCTCCCCATCCCCCCGGGTGCCCCACTGATGCGACTGCTCCACACCATGCTGCGCGTGGGCGATCTGGAACGATCCCTGCGGTTCTACACCGAGGTTCTCGGCATGGGCCTGTTGCGGCGCAAGGATTATCCCGAAGGCCGCTTCACCCTGGCCTTCGTTGGCTACGGCTGTGAAAGGGAAACTACTGTGCTTGAACTCACCCACAACTGGGATACGGCCGCCTATGACCTGGGCGACGGCTACGGCCATATCGCCATCGGGGTGGAGGACATCGGCGCCACCTGCGCGGCCATAGCCGCAAAGGGCGGCAAGGTGGTGCGACCGCCTGGACCGATGAAGCACGGCAGCACAGTAATTGCCTTCGTGGAGGACCCCGATGGCTACCGCATCGAACTGATTCAGACATCAACACCACCGCCCGCCCTGGCTTCCTGAGGTCAGCCTGCCCATGCCTGCCGAATCCCCTTCGTTAAGTGCGGCCCAGACCAGTCTCACCGCCGATCCGGAGCGTTTCAGTGACACCGCCTGGGATCTGCTGATCGCCAGCCAGGACCAGGCCCGCCGCTGGCGCCATGGCTCGATGGACGTCGAGCACCTGCTTTTGGCTTTGCTGCTGGATCGGCGCTTCACGACCTGGAGTGAATCCCTACCGATTGATGAGGATCGTTTATTGGATCGGCTGGAGGCGTTTTGCGCTGACCAGCCCCCCGCACGAGACGAGACCCTCTATATCGGTGAGGCCCTTGAAGAGCTGCTGGAAGCGGCGGATCGCCATAGGGCCCGGTGGGGAGAGCGCCGCCTGGAAGTGCCCCATCTGCTGATCGCCCTGGTCAACGACCCACGACTGGGTGCCCGTCTGCTGGCCCAAGAGGGTCTCAGCGAAGATTTGCTCCTGCGCCAATGGCGCCCCGAGGCCAAGCAGGCAGGGGCTGCGGTGGCCGCCCCTGCCGCCCGTGCCAGCGCGGGCTCCCCGCAGCAGGGAAGGGCCGAGCCCGAGGGCCTCAGGCTGCAACGGCTGGACGAGTCCGGGGCCGAGTTCGGGCCTGAGGCGGAGCGGGAGCCCTCGGCGCTGGAGCGCTACGGCCGCGATCTCACCGCAGCCGCCCGCGCCGGCCTGTTGGATCCGGTGATCGGCCGCGACACCGAGATTCGCCGTTTGATCCAGGTGCTCTCCCGGCGGGGCAAGAACAATCCTGTCTTGATCGGCGAGCCTGGTGTCGGCAAGACCGCTGTGGCCGAATGGCTGGCCCAGCGCATCGTGGCGGGTGATGTGCCCGATTCCCTGCGGGGAGTGCGACTGGTTGCCCTCGATCTGGGGGCCCTGATCGCCGGTGCCAAGTTTCGCGGTCAGTTCGAAGAACGGCTGCGCAGCGTGCTCAAGGAGGTGGCCCAGGCGGACGGAGCGGGCGGAGTTGTGCTCTTCCTCGACGAGCTCCATACCGTGGTCAATGGCGAGCGCTCGGGCAGCGATGCGGCTGGCATCCTCAAGCCGGCCCTGGCCCGTGGTGATCTGCGCTGCATCGGCGCCACCACCCCCGAGGATTTCCGCCGCACCATTGAGAAGGACCCCGCCCTGGAGCGCCGTTTCCAACAGGTGCTGATCCGCGAGCCGGACCGTGCCACCTGCCTGGAGATCCTGCGGGGGTTGCGGGAGCGCTACGAGCTGCACCATGGCGTCACGATTGCCGACGGGGCCCTAGTGGCGGCGGCCCGTTTGGCGGAGCGCTACATCAGCGACCGTTGCCTGCCCGATTCCGCCATCGATCTAGTGGATGAGGCGGCGGCCCAACTTCGCATGCAGGTGACATCTAAACCGGAGATTGTGGAGGCGGCCGAAGCCGACCTGCGGCGCATTGAATTAGCCCTGCTCGCCGCCGAGGACGCTCCCCTGGGGGAGAAAATGGCCTTACAGGATCAGCGCCTCCAGGCCCAGGCCGCCCTGGAGGCCGTGCAGCGCCGCTGGGCTGTTGAGAAGGAGCGGTTGGCGGAATTGAGGCTGTTGCTGGAGGAGGATGAAGGCCTGCGCCAGGCCATCGCCGAGGCCGAGCGGGATGGGGATCTGGAGGCAGCAGCGCGCTTGCGTTTTGACCAGCTCCACGGTCTGCAGCAACGGCGCCAGACCCTCGAAGCGGAGTTGCAGCAAGACCCCATGCTGCGGGAGCAGGTGGAGGAATGGGATATAGCCGATGTTGTGGCCCGTTGGACCGGGATTCCGGTGCAGCGCCTGCTGGCCGGCGAGCGTCAGAAACTGCTGGAAATGGAGAGTCGACTCAGCGAGAGGGTGGTGGGGCAGCCCGAGGCCGTGGCCGCCGTGGCCGCAGCGATCCGCCGGGCCAGGGCCGGCATGCAGGCTCCCACCCGTCCGGTGGGTTCCTTTCTGTTTTTGGGGCCCACGGGGGTCGGCAAGACCGAACTGGCCAAGGCCCTTGCCGCCGCCCTGTTCGATGAGGAAGAGGCCCTGGTGCGCCTTGACATGAGCGAATTCATGGAACGCAATGCGGTGGCACGCCTGGTGGGGGCACCGCCTGGATACGTGGGCTATGAGGAGGGGGGCCAGCTCACGGAGGCCGTGCGGCGCCGGCCCTATGCGGTGCTGCTGCTAGACGAGGTCGAGAAAGCTCATCCCGATGTCTTCAACCTGCTGCTGCAGGTGCTGGACGACGGACGCTTGACCGATTCCCAGGGGCGCACCGTGGATTTTCGGCACACCGTGGTGCTGATGACCAGCAATTTGGCCAGCCGCGCCATTTTGGAGAGTGCCAAACGCCATGCCGAGATTGGCGAGGGGGACCCACTGGCCCTGGCCGCCGCCGATGCCGACCTTGATCGGGCTGTGGAAGAGGCCCTCTCCCGCCAGTTTCGTCCCGAATTTCTCAACCGGATTGATGAGGTCATCCGCTTCCGTCCTTTGGATCGTGCCGATCTGCAACGGATCGTGCGGTTGCAGATCAAGGAGCTGGAGGCCTTGCTGGCCGAACAACAGCTGCAACTGCAGGTGGAGGAGCCCGTGGTGGCGCTCTTGGCCCAGCAGGGTTACGAGCCCGAATACGGGGCGCGGCCCTTACGGCGGGTGCTGCGGCGTCGCATCGAGAATCCCCTGGCCACCGCCCTGCTCGAAGACCAGTTCCGGGGTGCCTGGGGAGTGAGGGTGCAATGCGTGCAAGCCCCCAGCGGTAAGGCAGACCCTGGACTGAGCTTTGTGCCCCTGCGGGACTCTGACCCCCTGGCCCAGACCCCCCCGGAGGGCGTCCAGTAGGGTGATCGTTTGTCGAGGCCGTCCCAGCCCTCGTCGCGCCTCCCTCCATCCGTGGCTACGCCACGTGCCCAGTGGCTCAGATCACCCCAACCACCACCAGCCAGAGCACACCCGAGCGACCGGAGGGGCCAGGCCCCATCCCTCCGCTTGGCGAATCCGCCGCTGCCGGTGCAGATGAGCCCGAGGCCATTGCGGCTGAAGGCAAAGGTTTTCTGGCCCAGACTCTGGCCGAGCTGCGCATGGTGGTCTGGCCCAGCCGCCAGCAGCTATTCAGCGAATCCGTGGCGGTGATCTTGATGGTGGCCCTTTCGGCGGCGGCCATCGCCGCTGTTGATCGCTTTTTCCACTGGGCGTCCATCCAGGTGTTCCGTTGATGACCGTGCCCGTGACTTCTTTATCTACCAACGACCTGGAGCCGCCAGAGGACCTGGAGCCCCCTGAGGACCTGGAAGTACCAGAGGATCTGGAAGTACCAGAGGACCTGGAAGCGCCAGAAGGTCTGGAAGCGCCAGAGGTTATTGAATCGCCAATGGCCGAGCCTTTGGGAGTGATCCTTGAGGTCAACTCCGCCGCCTTGCCAGCCGAGTCCGGTCACCTTGCCCTGGAGGGGCCTGGGGCCGAGGTGATCGAGACGCCCCAGGTGGCCCGTTGGTTTGCCGTCCAGGTGGCCTCAAGCTGTGAGAAGAAGGTGAAAGCCACCCTCGAACAGCGGGCCGTCACCCTTGGGGTCGACAATCGCATTCTGGAGATCGAGATTCCCCAGACCCCGGGGGTCAAGTTGAAGAAGGACGGCAGTCGCCAGTCCATCGATGAGAAGGTGTTTCCTGGTTATGTGCTGGTGCGCATGATTTTGGATGAGGACACGATGATGGCCGTGCGCAGTACGCCCAACGTCATCAATTTTGTCGGCCAAGAAGAAAGGCGCGCCACCGGTAAGGCCCGGGGCCACATCCGCCCCAGGCCCCTGAGCCGTCAGGAGGTGGATCGCATCTTCAAGCGGGCCGCCGAGAAGAAACCCGTAGTCAAGGTGGATATCAGCGAGGGCGACCAGATCCTTGTCACTGCAGGTCCCTTCAAGGACTTCCAGGGCGAGGTGATTGATGTGTCGGGCGAACGCAACAAGCTCAAGGCCCTCCTTTCCATCTTCGGCCGTGAAACCCCGGTCGAGCTCGAGTTCTCCCAGATCAGCAAACAGAACTGATCCAGCACCGGGGTCGCCTCCCTGCGGAGGGCGGCCCCTGTGGCCTGACAGCCACCCGTGCGCCAGACCAACCCCGGTCCGGCGATCCGCAGCGCTCCCTTCGGGGAGTGGTTCCTCTATCTCCCCCCGTGGGAGATCCGTCCCCTCTCCCTTCAGGGAAGTTCCGTCAGACGTCCAGCCGATGGCCAAGAAAGTCGTAGCCGTGATCAAGCTGGCCCTCCAGGCCGGCAAAGCCAACCCTGCGCCGCCGGTGGGTCCCGCCCTCGGTCAGCACGGGGTCAACATCATGGCGTTC
>JBILDB010000153.1:0-5875 GCA_044352805.1 Cyanobium sp. | reverse complement strand
CAGGCCGGGCTCGAAGGCCCGCACCCCTTCGCCAAGGGCCTTTTCGATGTCGATGGTGCCGCAAAGCCGGTCTTCAGTGGCCCCCAGGGGCAGGTCCACCATCGGCACCTGGCGCTGTTCACTCACCAGGGTTTCGCCCGCCTCGGCCCGCTGGCGCACCTCGGCGCTTTGCAGGTCTGGATCGCTGGTGGAGCTGTTGTAGGGATCGCCCGCCACCACCTCAATTTCGGGCAGCAGGTCGGCGAGGGCCCGGATCGTGGTGGATTTGCCCGTGCCCCGATCCCCCATGATCATCACGCCGCCGATGCGGGGATCGATGACGTTGAGCAGCAGCGCCAGCTTCATCTCCTCTTGGCCGACGATGGCCGTGAAGGGGAAGACCCTGCGCTTCCTGGTCTGACTCACGGGGCGGCCGTTGGCGGGACCCCGGATTGTTTCACAGGGTCGGCTTCAGGGGCTGGCGGGGTCACGGGCAGCAGGCTCAGCACCTGGGGGGGTGTGGCGTCGGCTGGATAGATCAGCCTTACGCGCACCAGGCGGCTCTCGCCGGGGGCTAGCCGCACCACGCCCAGGGCGGGGTCCCTTTCGCCGGCCCGCTGCACCAGATGGAAGGACTGGGGGCCGAGGCCAGCGGCCGGCAGCCGATCGGGTTGGGAGCGGGACCCATCCCCGGGGCTCAGCCCAGCCACCTCCACCGTGCCGCGAAACACCACCGGGCCCGCACCAGGGGCGCCAGCGGCGAAGCGCAGACCTCCCTCCGCCAGGTCGCGCTTGAGGGGCGATTCAAACGCCAGGGCCAGGGTCACCGGTGCGTTGGTGTCGTTGCGCAGGGGTATTTGCAGTTGGTATTCAACGCCGTAGTTGCCGTGGGCGGCCCAGGCGGTGCCCCCGTAGAAGACCTTCAGTTCGGCGCTTTGCACCTGGCCGCTGCCCAGCCGGCCCCGCTCCAGCGAGGCTATCGGCCAGGAAATGGGCGCCCGCCGCACCGACAGGCTGGTGCTACCTGGATCGCTGAGCCGCCCCCGCCAGGTGGCCCCCACCTGGATGCCGCTGACCCGCGAATAGATGATCGGTCCGCTGGCGCCCCTGGGCGTGGGTGTGTGCTCCTTGGGACTGAGGCCGTCGTTCTTCAACATCGCCTGCCAGAGCGCCGCTGGGGGCGGACCATCGAGGGGGCCGTAGGCCGCCAGCAGGGCCACATCTAGCGGCCCATCGCTGCGCAGGCGCATCTGCAGGTTGCGGCCATTGAGCAGGGGATCGAGGCCCCGCACCGGAATCGGCAGGGTTAACAAAGTGCTGAGCTGGCCGGCCGGCAGGTTCCAGCTTTGGGGCAGCTGGGGGTTGGGGCCCCGGGCCAGCAGTTCGGTGGCGACCCGGCTGCCCGGGCCCGACCAGACGGGGGTGAGGCCCTGGCGCAGCAGGGGCGGCAGGGGCAGGAACGGGGCCCCATTCTCGCCGGGCTGCAGCGATTGGGATAGAGAGGTGGCCCCCCCCAACTGCTCCAGCCGCACCGGGCGGGGCCCCCGGGGGGCCGCCACCACGGCCAGCCATAGGGTCGAATCAAGGCGGCTCGGTTGGCCGGCATAGACGTGGTGGCTGAACAGGCCGAACATCCCGTTGAGGGGACTATTGAGGTGGGCCTCCGGGTGGGGGCCCAGCGGCGCAAAGGTGGACAGCAGGATGCCCGGGCCCTTGATCAGCTCCGGGTTGTTGTCGTTGATCAGCAACGTTCCATCCAACCCACCGGGTAGGGGCGCCACGGTCTGGGGGCGCAGCTCACTGGTGCGGGGCGGCTGGGCCAGGGCTGAGGGCCACCAGGTGACATGCCCCCAGATCAGGCCCACCACCAGCCACCGAACCGCCGCCAGGGGCGCTGCCAGCCGGGACAGCAGCGCCCTCATGGCTGGGGGGGCAGATTGGAGGTGTCCACCAGAGCGCGGGCGGTGGCGGCGGCCATGGCGCGGATCAACTCGCTGGAGCGGGGATCGTTGAAGGGACCTTTGACCAGGAAGGCCGCCACGGCGCGCTGGCCATTGGGCAATTGGATCAGGGCGGCGTCGGCGTAGGCGATGCCGATGTCACCGGTTTTGTTGAGGGCGCTGATGCCGTAGCCCAGCAGGTCGCTGTCGGGGTCGGAGGATTCTTTGTCCTTGACCAGGCCCTTGAGCAGCCCGGCGGGGATGAGGGTGTTGGTGCGGGAGCTGGCCATGATTTCGCGGAAGAGATCCCGGGCCCGGGGGCTGAGTTTTTCGCCGCTGTCCACCAGGGCGATGCTGCGGGCCAGGTCGTGGCTGCTGGTGGTGTTGGTGCCGTTGAGGTCGGGCAGCCAGTTGTTGATCACCGTGGCTTTGAGACCCAAGCCATTGAAGCGCTGGTTGACGGCGACACTCCCCCCCAGCCGCTTGATCATCAAGTTGGTGGCGGTGTTGTCGCTGATGCGGATCATTTCGGTGGCCGCCTCGTAGACACGAAAGCGGCTGCCGATCGGTTTATTGCCCATCCAGCCGGCGCCCCCCCCCTGCACCTCGCTGGTCAGCGGCAGCAGGTCGTTCCAGCGCAGCCGGCCGGCATCGAGGGTCTCGAGGCCCACCAGCAGGATCGGGATTTTGATCGAACTGGCGGCGGGCAGGGCCAGGTCGCTCTGCAGCTGGGCGTAGCGGCCGTCGTCGAGCACCAGCAGGTAGCCGGAGGCGGTGAGGCCTTTCTGGGCAGCGGCCAGTTTCGCCCATTCCTGGCTGAGGTCGGTGAGTTCCCGGCGCGGCTCAAAGCGGCCCAGGGCCATGCCGCCGCCGGCGATCACCCGGGCGCTGGGGGCGGGATCGGCGCCGGGAAGCCCGATGCTGCCCTCGGCCAGGCGCGGCGCCAACAGCTTCAAGCCCGTGCCCACCAGTACCCCCAGCCCAGCCCCCAACACCACCAGGCGGCCCATCAGGACCAGGGGCGCCAGCCAGGGTTTCCGGGGTTTCCTGGAGGGGCGGCCGGCGGTCACGGTCGGGCTAGGGCGAAGTGCCCTTGACGCTAGTGGGGAGCCTCAGGGGGGCAAGGGCGCCGCGCCGCCCAGCGCAATTGGGCCACCATGCCCCGCAGTAGGGCTACTTCGGCGCTGTCGGGCTGGGCCCGCTGCAGCAGGGCCCGCAGCTTGGCCATGCGGGCTCGGGCGGTGTGGGGCAGCAGGAAACCCACCTCCAATAGCAGGGCTTCCCCATCCCCCAGGGCGGCTTCGAGGCTGGCACGGTCGGCCGGATCGGGGAAGACCCCGGTGGCGGGCCCCACGGGGGGGAGGGCATTTTTGCCGCGCCGCTGGTGCCATTCGTGCAACACCACCGCCACCGCATGGGAGAGGTTGAGGGAGTCGTAGGCGGAGCCCGCATCGAGGCGCAGCAGCCGGCCGGCCAAAAGCAATTCGTCGTTGCTCAGGCCCCGGTCCTCGCGGCCAAACACCAGGGCCACCGGCAGGGGCCCAGGGTCAGGGTTGGCGGCCCCCGACTCTGGGGCGGCCCCTGCCCCCAGCCAGTCGAGGGCTGCGGCTGGACCGTGCAGGGGCAGGGGTGCCCCCTCGATGCGGCCGGTGGCGGCCACCACCCGACCACAATCGGCCAGGGCGGCCGCCAGGTCAGCAAACACGAAAGCACTCTCCAGCACGGCCTGGGCATGGACGGCCATCTGGCGGGCCTCAGGCCCCAGCGGATCACAGCGGGGCGCCACCAGGCGCAGTTCGGCCACCCCGAAATTGGCGCACAGACGGGCCACGCTGCCTAAGTTGCGGGCGCCGGCCGGCTCCACCAGCACCAATACCAGATGCAGGTTCATGGGTGCGCGGGATTCAGGCCAGAAGGTGCAGGAAGGCCAGCAGGTCAGCCATGTCCTGGGGATCCGGTTGGAAGCGGGGCATGGGCGGCGTGCGGCCGCTGATGACCTGCTGGATCAATTGGCGATCGTTCTTGCGGTGATCGACGCCATGAAGGTTGGGACCCACCAGCCCCTGGGCGGCCAGGCCATGGCAACCGGCGCAATTGAGGCGGAAGAGCTTGCCGCCGCTGACATCGTCACCCTTGAGGGCCAAGGTGGCTCGGCTATAGGGGTCCCGGGGGCCTGCTTGCAGGAAAGCCGCCAGCAGCAGTCCCGCCGCCAGGGCCAGGGCCAGCATCAGGCCCAGCAGGCGCTGTCCCGGCCAACCGGCGCCGACCTCTAGAGGCGGGGGCCCAGGTGGCGTGGGCACAAGGCCCCCAGACCCGGAGATCCCAGATAGATCAGCGGGGGCGAGGGGCGGCAGCGGGGTCACAGAGCTTTAAGGGGAATGGCTGGGGGGTGCTGGCCATGGAACAATGACGCCACGACCACTTCTTGATTCTCAATGATCGAACCCCTCCTCTGCGGCATCGTGCTCGGCCTGATCCCGGTCACCCTCGCCGGCCTTTTTATGGCCGCCTGGATCCAGTACCGCCGCGGCGGCAGCCTGGGGGCCTGAGGGGGTCTGGCCTTGAGGGGTTGACGGTGTCAGGTTGAATACCGTAAATCCCTTGGGGTAGCCAAGGTTAGGTTTTTTTGTTTGATTAAAAGAGCAAACCAATGTTTTGCTCAAAGATTTTTTGATAGGGTTTAGGCAAAATTGCTAAAATTCTTAATTATTTGCTCATGTCAAATTAATAGGCCGAATTGTGAATAGATTTTATTGGTCTTTTTTTATGAATAAATAAATCATTTTGTTTTCAAAATTTTTTTGTATTTAGTTAAATATCCCTAGCCAAGTAAGGCCGAGAAGATGGTCTTATCCAGATTTCTCTTTTGATAGAGATCAAAGTTTCCCAAGGGCGGCGCTGCTTGGCAAGTTCATGTCTAGCAGCGCCCTGTTGGCATGGGTACTCGCCTGTGCCCCAGGAGATCGCCCCCCTATCTCCAAAATCACGCAATACTCCCAAAAAAGTGCAAATGGATCGGGCAGGGGTCTCCCCAGGGCCCCTGATGGCCCCCATAAAGCGCTCAGCCGGGGCGCGGCAGATTTAATTTCTGCGGAAGCAGTGGACCTTCGCTGACCTACCCATTGTTCTCCTGAACCACCCCCTGCACGAGCGTCTTTATCCCTGTGCTGACTCGCTCCAGAGCGGCGTAATTCTTGCCAAGGCGCTACCGATCAGCCAGATCCAGGCCCTTGGGGCTGAAGCGGATTGGTGGCATCAAGATGGCCATCTGGGTTGCGGCGACCTGCACCTGGCCGCCTGGCTCGGTTCGCCCTTGTTGCTGGAGACCCATAGGCACGAGGGTCATTGCGTGCTGCTGCAACATGGGGGCCAGGCCGAGTGGCGCCAGGGCAGCGGCTGCCAGTCGCTCAACCCCGGTGAAGCCCTGATCGGTCCTGGTCATGCCTGGAGCTTGACCACCAGCCTCAGCAGCAGCTCCTGCTTTCTTGCCGATCCCCATCGCCTGCTGCGTACGGCCCGGGCCATGGGTGGGCCCCAATGGCAGCCGGTCGGCCCCGCCGAAAGCGTTTTGCACCAGCCGCTGCCCCTCCCCGCCCAGCGGGATTTGGCGGGTCGGGGCCTCCTGGAGGCCCTCAGTCGGCTGCTGCCATTTATCAGTGCCATCGCCCACCAGGGGGAGGGGCTGGTGCAGGCCCTGCATCTCGACGACCAGATCTATCGGCTATTGGCGGCCCTCGTGTTCGCCGATCTGCGCGATGGGGAACAGCCCTCACCGGCCCTGGCCGATCGCAAACGCACGGATGCCTGCATCGATGATCTAGTGGATTTTATTCGCCTCAACCTGCACCACCGTCTTTGCCTCAGCGATCTCGAGCGCCAAAGCATGTATTCCCGCAGGGCTCTGCACTACGCCTTCCGGGCCCGTTTTGATTGCAGTCCGATGCAGTGGGTGCGCC
>JBILDB010000152.1:0-5944 GCA_044352805.1 Cyanobium sp. | reverse complement strand
TTCGAGGCCCTGCGCCATGGCACCGAACCCATGGATGAGGCCAGCCTCGCCAGCCTGCTGAGCGAACTGGAGACACCCCTTCGCCAGGTGCAACAGATCTCCCGCGAAGACCAGCGCCACTGGCAGCAGGTCTGGTTTGAACAGCATCCCCAGGGCCAGTGGCCCTGCCTTTTTCTGCGCTGGCTGCGCCAGGACCAACGCCTTGGCCTGGTCTGGGCGGAAGACCTGGCGATGACCCTGGCGGCGGAATGCCCACCCCGCAGTCAACCGGCTGATGCCCTGCTGCTGCGGATCCAGCAGGTGGATTCCCTGCGGGACGTGCTCAAACTCCTGGCCGTCGCCTGACCCATTTCGCCCTGCCCGGACGGTTAGCCCCTGCCCGGGCGTTTTGCCCTAAGGGTGTAACTGCAGTTCAGGGCCCAGCTAGGCGCGATACCCGCAGCCACGGCCCCCAAGGGTTGGCGCAGCCGATCAGAGCAACGTTTCGGGGCCCCTCCTGGGCCAACAGCCAGGTATGCAGGGCCGGCTCCAAGGTGATCAAAGGCCAAACCTGGGAGCCTTGGCACGCAGGCATCCCATCCGCCAACACCAGACTGAAGCCCCCCTGACCATCGGGCCGCAATTCCCCTTGCCAAAGGCGCTCTCCTGGTTCGCTGGGGGCCACGCTGGCGGGTCCGACGCCGCCCCTGTCCCTGAGCCATCCCTCCGGACTAAGGGCGGCGGGTTCCGCCAGGGCCTGCCGTTGGCGCTGGGCCCACTCGGGGTGATGCCAGGGGGTATCCCATAAGGGAAAGGGACCGGCCGGAGCCTGGGGGTCCTCGATCAGATCCCTCTGGATTGCTGCCACGGGGACGGCGGCTGGCGGTTGCCCGCGGCGCACCGCCAATGCCGCCGCCAGCCCCGCCGCCTGGCCCAGATTGAGCACCAGGGGTTGCAACCGGGTGGCGCCATTCGCCATATGGCTGACGCTGATGGCCTTATCTGCCGCCAACAGGTTGCTGACGCAGGCGCTGACCAGGGCCCCGTAGGGAATCGTGAAGGGGGTACCGCTCCAGCGACCACCCCAGCGACAGCTCTTAGGCGCCAGAGGCCAATCGGGACCTGGGTAATGATGATCATTGGCGTAATTCCCCACGGCAATGGCGCTGCAGCTTCCCCCGGGCAACAAAGGCAGGGGGGCCCGGCAGGCCCCCGGGCCTAGCGGCAACAACTGCTGTTCCACCACCACCTCCAACCCCACCAATCGCCGTCCTTCCCGCCAATAGGGCATCAGGGCCAGGCTCTGGTCCCCCTCCAGGTCGCCTGCGGCCGCCGCCAAGGCATCGGGAAAAATCTTCGCCGCTTTCAGGCGGCCGCCGCTGGCAACCGCCAAGGCCTGGGCAAAGGCCCCACTGTGGGCACGCATCTGGGCCGCCAGCTCCGCTTCTGCCGCATCAGCCGGGAAGGCCGCCGCTGGCCCGCCACTGGCAAAGGCACTCTCAAGGCCCCCATGCCAATCATTGCCGTGCAGGGGCCAATTCAGCATCACCAGCCCCCCGGGCAGACGCCCGTAGCTGAGGGTGCGCTCTAGGCCAAAGGCCGTGCACGAGCCCTCAAATGGTCCCTGGAGCAGGGAGCCCCTGGACCCATCGACGGCGGATTCAGGCGCCATCGCTGCGCCAAGGGGGGGCACTGCAGGGTCACAGGGAGCGGCCGGTGGGGCATCGTCGCGCAGCTGACCCAACCACACCCAAGTGGGGGACTGGATGGGTTGTTCCTTGAAAAAGGCCTCGCTATCCAACCGGGCTTGCTCAGGGGCACTGGGTTCTTGCCACTGCTCCCGGGGCTCCCAGCCGAAACGGAACGGGGCCTCGGCTACGGCGATCAACTCACCCCGGTCACTGCCATCGATAAAAACCTGGGCGCCAATCTCCTGGATGCTTGGTTGCCCACCCCCTGGACCCTGGGGCCGTTCGATCCGGATCGAATCGATGCGGTCCCCGGCGCGCCGCACCTCCAGCAGGCGGCAGCCAGGCCACCACTGCAGGCGAGCTTCCGCCCGCAGCCAGCGCCGCAAGATCGCCTCGGCCGTTGCGGGGCGATAGCCAAAACAACTGACCCAGTTCTGATCAAGTCCCAGGGGTTCCCTGCGGGCCAGTTCCCGCAGCAGGGCCCCCCAGAGACCGGTTTGCCAGGGACTCAGTTCGTTGCCATCGGGGGCGCAAACCCCCGCCGCACTAACCATGCCCCCCACCCAGCTTCCAGGGGTGAGCAGCAGGGTAGTGGCGCCGGATCGGGCGGCCTGGAGCGCGGCGGCGATGCCGCCAGTGCCCCCTCCCCAGACCAGCACCTCCACCGGATCGCTCATGGGTGGTTTGCAGGGCGCCTGGCTCAATCCTGGAGCGTCAGGGTTGCCCCTGTCCAGGGGCCTGCCGGGGCCGCTGGGTAATATCGCCTCTGGGTCTGGGCTTGCCGTTGGCCCAGCAGCCCGTCAGGCCGGTCGGGATCCCCCACGTCTTGCGACGCCCTGATGCCCTTCACTCTCACCACGCCCCTCTACTACGTCAACGATCGCCCCCATCTGGGCAGCACCTACACCACCCTGGCCTGTGATGCGATCGCCCGCTTCCAGAGACTGCAGGGCCAGCAGGTGCAGTTCATTACGGGCTGTGATGAGCATGGGCAGAAAATTCAGCGCACTGCCGAAGCGGCGGGGCTGACCCCACAGGCCCATTGCGACGCCGTCTCGGCACGGTTCCAAGATCTCTGGCAGCGCTGGCAGATCAGCAACAACCACTTCATCCGAACCACCGATCCCCGCCACCGGGCCATCGTCGAGCAATTCTTTGCGCGGGTCGAGGCCAATGGCGATGTGCGGGAGGGCCGCCAGCAGGGTTGGTATTGCGTCGCCTGTGAGGAGTACAAAGACGATCCGGCCGCAGCCACCGATCCAAGCTGTCCTCTGCACCAGCGGCCCCTGGAATGGCGCGATGAAATGAATCTGTTCTTCCGACTTTCGCGCTATCAAGAACCCATCGAACGACTGGTAGCTAGCCCGGGCTTTGTGGCACCGGCATCGCGGCAGCGGGAGGTCCAAAATTTTGTGGCTGGAGGTCTGAAAGATTTCTCGATCTCACGGCTGGATGTGCCCTGGGGCATCCCCGTACCCGGCCATGAAGGACATACGTTTTATGTGTGGTTTGACGCCCTGCTGGGTTATCTCTCCGCCCTGCTCCTCAATGATGACCCACCCGATTTAGATCTGGCTGTCTCAAGGGGCTGGCCCGCCGATCTGCATGTCATTGGCAAAGATATCCTGCGCTTCCATGCGGTCTTTTGGCCGGCGATGTTGCTGTCGGCGGGTCTGGAGTTACCAAAGCGGGTCTTCGGTCACGGCTTTTTGACCCGCGAGGGCCAGAAGATGGGCAAATCCCTGGGCAATGTGCTCGATCCTGAATTATTGCTAGAACGCTGTGGCCCTGATGCGGTGCGCTGGTATCTCCTGCGGGATATTCCCTTCGGCGAAGACGGCGATTTCCAGCAGCAACGCTTCAGCGATCTCGTCAATAACGATCTCTCCAACACCATCGGCAACCTGCTTAATCGCACCAGCTCCATGGCCCGCAAGTGGTTTGAGGGTGGCGTGCCACCCGCCGGGGCCGCCCTGCAGCCAAGCCATCCCCTGGCGATTGCCGCCAGTGTCGCCGCCGATCAATTTGATGCCGCCATGGCGGCGCTGGAGTTTCGCGGCGCAGCCGAATCCCTGCTGCGGCTTGCCGAAACCGCCAACGGCTACCTCAACACCCAGGCCCCCTGGAAACAGATGAAACAACCCGGCCAGGAAGCGGCCGTTGGGTGCGACCTCTACGCGGTATTGGAGGTGAGCCGCTGGTTGGCGGTGTTGTTGGCCCCCCTGGTCCCCGACCTATCGGCCCGCATGCTCAGCCAGCTGGGCCAACCGGCCCTGAAGAGTAGAGGTATGGGAATGGACTTCTTAATCGAACCTAAAAAAGTCAACACCAAGAAGCTTAAGCAGCAGTTGTATGCCTTTGAAGAGGTCACGAGAACTGAGGACCTCAAGCGTCTCCCATATCTGAAAGGCTACGATTTTCGAAAGAATGCTTCTTGGAAGCAAGCCCTGGACAAATGCCATTCAAGAGTTCGTACCTGGCACCCAGTCCGCCAATGGGGCCTGCTGCGCTCTGGTGATCCACTCCCGGAGCCGGTGCCGGTGATGCAGCGCCTGGAGCTGGAATCCCCCCTGTGAGCCCCGCTTGCCGCAGGTTTGGGCCCTGGCTGCTGCTGCCCCTGGCTCTGGTGCCCCTGGGCTGTAGTCGCCCGCCAACCACCTTCGACGATGGATCCCCTCCCTTTGTGTTTCGCTCTCTCAATCTGAAACAACAGGATGAGCGCGGCCAACCCACCTGGGCATTGACAAGTCCAGAGGCCCGATACGACATCAGGCGCCGGGTCGCCCAGGCCCGATCCCCCCAGGGCGTCATCTACGTCGCCGGAAAACCTCTCTATCGGCTCCAAGCCACCAGCGGCACGGTGATTAATGACGGTGAGGTGATTGTTTTGGAGGGCGGCATCCGGGTCGAACGCCGCGGCGCCCAACCGGTGCTGATTACGGCCCGTCGCGCCCGTTGGCTTCCCAGCAAAAACCTCCTACGCATTGATCGCGCCCCCATGGCCGAAGACGGCCTACACCGCCTCGGGGCCCAGCGGGCTCGCTTCCTCTTCGATCGCGACCGACTCGAACTGGAGGGGGCACCGCGGATCGAGCGCTGGGGCCAACCCAGTGACCCCTTCAGCCGCCAACGGCGTACCAACCCCGAAGTGGTGGCCCTACCCCAAAGGCTCACCTGGCAACCGGGGCAGGGAGACCTGGAAGCCGAGGGTCCGTTGCGGATCACGCGCCTGCCCCCCGGCCGGCCCCGCCAAGCTTTGCCCCAAACGCTCACCGCCGCTGGCCTGAACGGCAATACCCGTCAGCAGCGTTACCAGCTCAAGGCCCCGGTGCAGGTCCGCGATCCCATCGAAAAGTTCGATCTCGACGGCCAGAATCTGCAGCTGGATGGGGCGGCCCAGACCCTCAGCAGCGACCAAGTTTTCAGCGGCAACTGGAAGGAGTTGACGGTTGGCGGCAACAGCCTCGTGATCGAGGCCCGCCAGACCACAGCCACCATCCCCCTCGGCTGCCGGCTGCAGCGCCAGGGCGAATCCCTGAGCGCCAGGCTCTGCCGCTGGAATTGGCAAGACGAAACCCTCTTCGCCGAAGGCGATGTGGACTATCAGCGGACCGCCCAGCGCCAACGCATCCAGGCCGGCCAACTCTCGGGCCGCCTCGGACCTGAGGGGGATTTCAATGTTTCCACGCCCGGCGGGCGGGTGATCAGCTCGTTTGCGGTGCCTCGCCGGCAGCGGCCGCTGCCCCCTGCGCCTGCGCGGCCCAAGCCGGAACCCCTGCGTCTATGAGTTTTTCAGCCCAACCCCCTATCCACAACAGGTCAGCTTGAGTGAAGCAGCGCGGCGACCAGCCCCCCAAAACCAACACCGCCTCATCGCCCACCGGCTGCACCACAACGGCCGGCAAATCGGCCAGCAGCGGCTCAAATTCGACCCGCCCTGGATAAAGGCTGAGATCCACCAAGGAGATGGCCTTTTGTCGCTCCAGGCTTTGTTGACAGATCGGCCCCAGGCAAAACTCTGTATCAGCCAGTAGTCCCCGGCGCAGCAGGCTCTGGCTGCCTGACTGGAGCAGCACCACGGCCGCGGGGGTGGCGGTCAACAACATGCGGCTGCCCCAGGCCAGTTCACGGCGCAGGGGCTCGGGCAGGTCGGCGGCCAGTTCAAGACCTTCGCGGCCCCTCAGGTCGGCCCGGGGGGCAGCCGGGGGCTGGATTCGCTGCCACAACGCTGCGACCAACATCAACACCACCGCCAATAGGCTGGCCAGGACGGC
>JBILDB010000151.1:0-5948 GCA_044352805.1 Cyanobium sp. | reverse complement strand
CCCTGCAGGGGGCCCTGAAGCTGCTGCAACTGCCGACAGGCCCTGGTCATCGGCTCACCTTGGCCCAGATTCGCGAGGCCTATCGGGACATGGCCCTGCAGCACCATCCCGATTCCGGCGGTTCCCTCGAAGAAATGCGCCGGGTCAACGAGGCCTACCAACTGCTCAAAGAGCTTTACCGCCAGCCCGAGCAGCGCCAAGCTTAAGTCTCAGTAGTCTCATTTTAGACTTGTTACTAGTCTTTTTAAGAAACAGTTTTGAGATACGAAGGTCTCAGTTGAGACCATTTCGTCGCAACTGAGACCCTCCCACAATCCCAATTCAGGCTCTGACGAGATCCCTGGCCAAAAAATCGAGCTCATTCCCCTGGGGGCTCAAATGCCCATAAGCAAAAAAGCCGTACCGAGCAGAGCAGAGCCGAGCCGATACGAAACGAGACGAGACGAGACGAGACGAGACCGACCATTGCTGTCTTGTTTGTCTCATTCAAGTTTCTTGCATAGTCCCATTCCAATTCTTATATGCGTGTAAAGAGACAAAAGCCGTTGCCCCGGATTGACAAATTTCTTGTCGCAATCTCATTTAGTGATCGAAGCCAGGGGCCTGTGCGCCCAAATAGAAATTCAGCCATATGGCGATTGAGCCGGCCAAGCATTGGAATCCGGTACGGGTCCCGGGGATCGCCTCAGGGGGTATGAGCTGGCATCTGGATTTTTGCGCCCCTGGTGGGAGGCAGCCGCGCCGAGCCCTGGCCCCAACCCTGGAGCCGCTGGTTAGACCGCAAAGCAGCAGCCAACTTGGCCAAAACTGGACAATGTCATCCATAAAAGTCTTGCAGTGCAAAGAGTTTTGCAGCTGCGTACCTGCTTTATACACAGATACGCAATCCAAAAACTGGTTTCGTGGCTCAGGTCAGAGGGCGGTCATGGATCGCCGTGGGCCACAAGAACCCGATAGCTGTCGCAAATGAATCTATATATAAGTCCATAGTCAATTCCCAGATGAGATCAATGATCCATCCTGGGGTCCCTGGCCAAGTTGGCTGCCCTAACCGGATGGGATGGGATTGCATGGAAAGGGTTGGGTAGGGATGGAATGGGATCGGATGGGGAGGCGGCGGCCAAAAGGGGATAAATCAAATCGAATCAGAATCTTAAAGCTCTCATAAGTGACCCATTATAAGACCTAAATTGAGACTTGAACAAGATTGAAGAGACATCGACTTCCCCCTCGCCCCTCCCCGACCCCTACGGCAGAGCACAAAAAAGACCCCTGAAAGGGGTCAAAAGGGTCAGACCAGCAACGTCACCAAAGCAGGCAGGCTCAGGTCGTGGTTTGCATGCCTTGAATCAAGTAATCGAAGTACGGGCCTGCCAGGGCAGCGTCGTCATTGGACATGAGGGCAATGGAGGCCTCCTTGAGGGTGCGCATCGCTTCCACCATGCCGGGCATCGGCACGCCGAGGCTGTTGTACATCTCGCGGGCACCCACCAGGCCAATCTGCTGGATCATCTCGGTGCTGCCGGCCAGCACGCCATAGGTGACAAGCCGCAGGTACCAGCTGAAGTCACGGAGACACTGGCCCCGCTGCTTTTGTCCGAAGGCATTGCCGCCAGGGGCTACGTATTCGGGCTTGCGCGTAAACAGTTGCTTGGCCGCTTCGTCGACAATCTTTTTTTCGTTGGTGCTCAGCACTCGCACCACTTCTAGACGCCGGCTCCCCCCTTTGAGGTAGTCCACCATCGAGCGCAACTCGCCGCCCGTGGGGTAGCGGAGCTGATCATCCGCCTGCAGGATCAGATCGCGTACGACGCTCATCGCAAAACCACGCACCAACGAATCTTATCCAGGAGCAAGCGCCCATAGCCATCTATCGCCATCAGGTGTAACGCCCCTTTGCACTGCCAGCTGGGCCAAAGACCCGATAGGGTCAAGAAATTGCACCTCCCGCCGGTGGCGCCACCCGAACCCGTCGCGCTCACCATCACCGATCTCGACCACCAGGGCCAGGGCCTAGGACGCCTTGATGGCGAAGTCATCGTCGTTGCAGGGGGTCTGCCTGGTGACAGCTTGTTGGTGCGCCTCGGCGCTCGGGCCAAGGGACTGCGGCAGGGACATTTGGAGCGCTTGCTCAGTCCCTCGCCGGGGCGGCGGCGCCCCCCCTGCATCCTTGCGGACCATTGCGGCGGTTGCAGCCTGCAGGCTTTCGCTGACGAACACCAGCAGCAGTGGAAACAGGCCAGCGTCGCCGCCGCCCTGCGCCGCTTGGGGGGGCTGACGCCACCGTTGCGGCCGCTGCTGGCGGCCCCTGCGGGGCTGGGCTACCGCAACCGGGCCGTGATTCCGCTGGAGCGGACCGCTGCTGGCCACCTGCGGGCGGGCTATTACCGCCGCGGGTCCCATCGCATTGTCAACCTCAACCATTGTCCGGTCCTCGATCCCCGTCTCGATCGTCTGATCGCACCGCTCAAAAGTGACCTGGAGGCCAGCGACTGGCCGATCGATCGCCATGGCGCAGGTGGCTTGCGGCATCTGGCCCTGCGCCTGGGTGTCAACACCGGCGAGGTGCTGTTGACCCTGATTTCAGCCGACGCCGACCTACCGGGCCTGGCGGCCTATGCCGAGGACTGGATGGGCAGGTGGCCCGAGCTGGTGGGGGTGAGTCTCAACCTGCAGCCCCTGCCCACCAACTTGCTCCTAGGTCCGGAAACCCGCAACATTGCCGGCCGCGGTTGGTTGGAAGAGCGTTTTGGTGGTCTTAGCTATCAAATTGGCGCCGATACTTTCTTCCAAGTCCATACGCAACAGGCCGAAAGAGTTCTACCCCTGCTCCAGGAGGCCTTGGGGCCAGCCACGGGCCGACTTGTTGATGCTTACTGCGGCATCGGCACCTTCTCCCTGCCCCTGGCCCAGGCAGGCTGGTGCGTCCATGGAATTGAACAGCACACCGCTGCCGTCGCCCTGGCCCGGCGTAATGCCGTAGCCAATTGCTTGGCCGCCAGGGCCACTTTTGAGGAGGGTCTGGTGGGCGAGCGACTGCCCGAACGCCTCATCGGTGCCCAAGCCCTGCTGCTGGATCCGCCCCGCAAGGGGCTTGATCGCCGGGACATCGGCGCGATTCTTGCCGATCCCCCTGCCCTGCTGGCCTATCTCAGCTGTGATGCGGCCACCCTGGCCCGGGATCTTGCCTGCCTGGCCGGAGCCGATGGGCCTTACCACCTGGAATGGCTCCAACCGATCGACTTCTTCCCCAACACCAGCCATGTGGAGGTGCTGGCGGCCCTACGGCGTCGTTGACCAGGGGCCGACCTGGAGGGTCTGCTGCCCTAGCTGCGCAACTTGGCACCGAAACGGGACTCAAGGCTGGCGACAACCTTCTGATGGGCCCCATCTACCTCCCCATCCGTCAAGGTGCGGTCGGTGGCCCGATAACGCAAGCGAAAGGCCTGACTGCAAGATCCCGCTTCCACCTGGGCCCCTTCGTAGCGGTCCAGAAGCTCGGCTTGCTCCAACAGGGGTTTACCCGCCTTGCGAATAGCGGCGAGCAACTCGGCGGCCGTCAGGGAACGGGACACCACCAAGGCCAAATCCCGTTCGCTGGGAGGGACGGTGGCAAAGGGAGTGAAACTTGGCTGCCAGCGGCGGGGGCGGATGGCGGCCGCCAGCAACGGCGCCAAGGGCAGCTCAAACAGATAGGTTCCATCGCACAGGTCCAGTTCCCGAGCCCGGGCAGGATGCAACTGGCCGAACCAACCCAGCGGCCGGCCCTCAAAAACCAATTGGGCGCTGCGACCAGGGTGCAACAGGTCGGCAGGCGGCGCCCCTACAACGCCCTCCTCCAGCGCCGGTCGATCCTCAAGGGCCAACCCCAGGCTCTGCAATCCAGCCTGAAGCAGACCCCGGGCTTCGAAATAACTCGGCGGCCTTGGTTGGCCACTGCTGCTCCAGAGCTCGCTGCGCCGTTCGCCGCAGACAATGCCTCCCAGCAGCAACCGCTCTTCGATTGTGGCCGGATCGACTGGCGCCGGATCGCCTGTGGCCGGATCGGTTGCAGCCGCCTCCTGGCCTGGGGCAGCCAGGTAGACCCGCCCGATCTCGAAGGCCCAGAAATCCGGCCGAAAGGCCTGACGGTTGCGGCGAGCCGCCTGCAGCAACTCTTCGTGCAGATTGTCGCGCAGGTGGCCGGTGTCCGCCAACAAGGGATTGGCCAGGGAGATGCGGCCCTTGGCCGCCTTCACCAGCGAAAGGGTGCTGAGCTCCTGCAGCCCGGCGGCGCAGAGGGCTCGGCGCAGCCGACGCTCGGCCTGTTGCGTCGGATCAAGGCCTCCTGGCACCAGGGGATCGGGCAGATGGACATCAAATTGGTCGTAACCGACCAGGCGAGCCACCTCTTCAATCAGATCAACCTCGCGCTTGAGATCCAGGGCCCGCTGGGCTGGCACCGTCACGGCCCAACCGTCCTCATTGGGCTCCAGCTGACACCCCAGGGCTTTGAGGGTGGCCTCGATGCGGCTGTCATCGAGATCCTGGGGTTCACCTCCCACCAGCACGGGCCCCAGCAGGTTGTGCAGGGCATCGCGGTTCAGAACCACCGGGGGGGTAGGGGCCTCGGGGAGACCGTGCCACCAGCGTCCCTCAACATGGGCTCCCGCCAGCTCCTGCAGCAGGGCCACCGCCCGATCGGCCGCCGCCAAAGTGTTTTCGCGGGGCAGACCCTTTTCAAAACGGCTGCTGGCCTCGCTGCGCAATCCGACACTGCGGGATGAGCGTCGAACGGCCTCCGACGCAAAGACGGCTGCTTCCAACCAGATACTGGTAGTGCCTCCATTTACCGCCTCAGCCGCGCCCCCCATGACCCCGGCCAAGGCAATGGCATGGTCGGCGTAGGTGACTAGGAGGGCCTCAGGGCCAAGGGGGCGGTTCTCCCCATCAAGAGTCACAAGACTTTCCCCCTCGCGGCCCTGGCGCAACCCCAGCTGGGCCGGATCCGCCGGACCAGGGGCCAGTCGGGCCAAGGCCTCCCGGTCGAAAGCGTGGAGCGGCTGGCCGGTTTCGAGCATCACCAGATTGGTGATGTCCACCACGTTGTTGATCGGCCGCAGGCCGGCCCGCTGCAGCCGCCGTTGCAGCCAGGACGGCGAAGCTGCCACTTTTAAGTCTGTGAGGCTGGTGACACTGAATAGACCCCCCGCCTCCATGGCGGCGGCATTGGCGCCGCTGACGGCCAAGGCGCTGGCGGCCACCGCCGGGGCCCGGGGGGGCAGGGTTGTCTGCCCGCCATAAAGGGCAGCCACCTCACGGGCGATGCCCTGCATCGAGAGGCCGTCGGGCCGGTTGGCGGTGATCGCCAGTTCGAGCACCTGGTCGTCAAGGTCCAGGGCCCGACCCAATGGCGACCCTATCGGCGGCGGGGCCGGCAGCAGGTCCTCAAGGATGACGATGCCTTCCGAACTCTCGGCCAGGCCCAGCTCCTGGAGGGAGCAGATCATGCCAGAACTCGCCACTCCCCTCAGTTCGGCCGCCTTAATGGTTAGTCCGACCGCAGGCAGATGGGTGCCGACAGGCGCGACGGCGACGTGGATGCCGCTGCGAACGTTGGCGGCACCACAGACAATTTGCAAGGGTTGGTCGGCGCCGATCTGCACCTGGCAAACACTCAGTTTGTTGGCATCACCATGGGGCTCGCAGGTCTGGACAAATCCAACGACCACTCCGGCAGTGGCGGCGGCTTGATCCTCAATCGCCTCAACTTCGAAGCCGGCGATCGAGAGACGTTCGGCCAGATGTTCAGGCTCCAGCAGGGCTCCATCGTTAGCGACTAACTCCCGGAGCCACTGGAGCGAAACTTTCATCCCTGGGTTCGGCAAATGCCAGCGATCCTAGGCAGGGTGCGCTCCCCCCTCCCTGGCAACGCACCACCAAAGAGAGGGACGCCAGCAAGGTAATCT
>JBILDB010000150.1:0-5950 GCA_044352805.1 Cyanobium sp. | reverse complement strand
GCCATGGAGCAAGCGTTGTGGTTCTTGATCGGGATCGGTCCATCGCCCGGCTTGTACTCCGCGGCTGGACCGTGGATCTGGCCCGGCAGGAGGGAGCCACGTTGGCGGCGGACCTGCAGCGGCGTGACTACAGCATTAATGCCATCGCCCTGACCCTGCCCCAGGGCAGGGCTGGGGCCGTCCTGGTCGATCCCTGCCAGGGGCTCCAGGATCTGGCCGCGGGCCGCCTGCGCGCCATCAGTGAGGCCAATCTGCTGGACGACCCCCTGCGGTTGCTGCGGGGCATGCGCCTGGTCGGGGACCTGGCGCTGTCGATCGATCGCCAGAGCGGAGGCTGGATCCGTGACCACCGGGCCCGACTGACCCAGGTCGCTCCAGAGCGGGTCCTTGGCGAACTGGAGCGCATGGCCGCCAGCTGCTCAGGCCATCAAGGTTTGGCCCTGGCCCTGAACTACGGGCTGCTGGAACCCTGGCTGGCTGGTGACGCCCCCCCGCAAAGTGCAGATCTGTTGCTGGAAGCGCTAACGCCGGCACAGGCCCAAGCCCGGGGTCTATCGCCAGACGAATTGCTCACAGCCCTCCCCGTGGCACGGCTCGCCCTGTTGTTCGACACGGCCAGCCTGGTCCGCCTCCAGGCCAGTCGTCGCCTGCAAAAAAGAGTCGGCAACCTGCACCACTGGCTGAAACGCCTCCAGGGGCCTGAGATCCGTGGCGCCCTGGAGCGGCTAGCGGAGGACGAGCGCCTCAACCTGCAAATTGACCTGGAAACGGACATACCTGCCCTGCTGCTCCATCTAGAGCGCCGCCAGGCCGAAACGGCCTTGGAACGTTGGCGCGACCCCGACGACCCCCTCTTCCACCCCGCTGCCCCCACGGACGGCCACACCCTGCAACAGCAGCTGCAGGTTCCGGCCGGGCCGCTGCTGGGGCAACTTTTGCACTACTTGAAACAGGAACGGGCCATGGGCCGACTGCCAGCCCAAAACCATGACCAGGAATTGATCCGCACCAAAGCAGCAGGCTGGCTCCAGGCAAGGGCAAGGGAGGGTGGCGTGATTAACTATCTGTTGTAATGGCGTGATTCCTCCGCCTGTCAGAGCCTTCCTTCTCCGTCTCTCTACTCCCATGAGCGTTCGCCTCTACGTCGGCAACCTGCCGCAGACTTTTGATGAAAACGAGCTGGTGGCCCTGTTCCAGGGTGTCGGCGAAGGCGTTCGTTTCAAGACCGTGACCGACCGTGAGACCGGCGTCTGCCGTGGTTTCGGCTTTGCCAACGTCGATGACGAGAAGCTGGCTGAGGCCCTGATCGGCCAATTGCATGGCCGCGAATTCGGTGGCAACACCCTGCGGGTTGAGGTTTCTGAGCGTCGCGATGCCCGCGGCGGAGCAGCGCCGAACGATCGGCGTCCCGCCGCTGGGGCCCCCGTTGCCCAGCGTCGTGCGGCCGACAAGATCGTGCACGCTGACAATGTGGACAGCCAAGCCCCTGACCCCCGTTGGGCTGGCGAACTGGCCAAACTCAAGGACCTCCTTGCCAACCAGACTGTCGGAGTCTGATGGCCGTCTTTGGTCCGGCCAGCCCGCCGGACCCGTGGAGCTGGGGACCGCACCGTATTCATTGGGTTCGCCATGAAGCGTCGGACAATAGCCAAAATGGTCGCGGATCTGTTCTGCTGATCCATGGGTTCGGTGCCTGCGTAGGTCACTGGCGCCACACCATGGGGGACCTCAATCCAGGGCTTGATATCTATGCCCTCGACCTACTTGGGTTTGGTGCAAGTGACAAACCCCGTTCGCAATTGAGCGGGGAGCCCGTTGAAGCCGGTTCAGTCAGGTATTGCTTTGACCTCTGGGCTGACCAGGTGCAGGCCTTCTTGGCGGAGGTCGTGCCTACTGGCCCCGTCCAGCTTGTTGGTAATTCAATTGGAGCCCTCGTGGCACTGGTGGCAGCCGATCGCCTCCAGAGTGCAGGCCACCCTCCCCTCCAGGTAGTGCTTATCGATTGTGCCCAGCGCACCCTCGATGAGCGACGCCTCTCCAGCCTGCCTGGATGGGAACGGCTGAGCCGACCGCTGGTCAAACGCCTGGTTCGTCAGCGCTGGATACTGCAGCCCCTGTTCCGTTTTGTGGGACGACCCAGCTTCGTTCGTCAGGTGTTGGCCCAGGCGTACCCGAGTGGCGCAAACCTTGATGACGAACTTGTGGACATCCTGTTAAAGCCTGCCCTCGATGTCGGGGCGGTGGAAAGCTTTCGCGGGTTCGTGAATCTGTTCGAAGATCACCTGGCCCCCGATCACCTAGCTCGCCTTTCAGTGCCCGTACGCATGATCTGGGGAGCCAGGGACCCCTGGGAAGATCCCGACGAAGCAAGGAGCTGGGCCGCCCAGTTTTCCTGCATTCAAGAACTCGTTGTTCTGGATGGACTGGGTCACTGCCCCCACGACGAATCCCCTGAGCAAGTCAACCCAATCCTGCGGCGCTGGTTGGCCCTGATGGAGTGAGGCAAAGACTGCAGTCAGGCCTCAATAGCAGGAATCAATGCACCTGGGCCACCAAAAATGACACAGGCAGATCAAGCAATTTGCCAGCAGTAGGTACATAAGCCCGACGATTAAAGACGTCGTAATCCTGACGCTCAATCACATCAAGTATGCCTCGATAAAGACGCAAAGAGGTCCACACAGGCCAGCGGGCATCGGCCGAAAGCCAACGCACCCCTGCCTCGGAGCGGGCGAACCAAAAGCGAGCCCTTTCAAGCTGAAATGCCATCAGGCGTCGCCAGTTATCATTAACTACTCCGGCGAAGAGCTGGTCTTCTGTATAGTCGAAACGCAGGAGATCTTCTTGGGGAAGATAAATTCGCCCCCGTTCCCGATCCTCACCAACATCACGCAAAATATTGGTTAGCTGGTTAGCAATACCCAGGGCAACAGCCGCCTCAGTGGGATCGGGATGCTCACTCCACGGAGCGGTGGTATAAGCGGGATCCACCCCCATCACAGCCTGACACATCAAGCCAACGGTGCCGGCGACGCGATAACAATATAATTCAAGCTCGGCAAAGGTCGTATAACGATGGCAACGCACATCCATGCGTTGGCCTTCGATCATATCAAGATAGGGTTGCAGGGACTGGGGGAATTGCTGGAACATATCCACCATTACAAGATCCAAGGCATCGCTCACCTCCCCCAGGTACATCTGGCGACTCTTACTTTCCCAAGCATCCAGCCGAGCCTCCAGCTCGACTGCTGGCAAGCCCTGGGCCTGGGGGCTGTCCATCAATTCATCGGTGCGACGACACCACACATAAATGGCCCAAATAGCCCGGCGCTTGGCGAGGGGCAACAACAGGGTGCCTAGATAAAAAGTTTTGGCCCAGCGTGCTGTCTCTTGACGGCACAGCTCATATGCCTCATCTAGGTTTGGATGGAGGGGCAATTCTGCCTGGGTGGTCGACGAGAGAGTCACACGCTCAAACGGATACAAATGCGGCTGTGGCTGCTCCGTCAGAAACGGGGAGTTGGCCACTGGCATCAACCGCTTCGGCACAGAGTCGGCCACTCAGAACTGCCCCCTCCATCGAAGCCAAATAGCGTTGCATTGTGAAACAACCCGCAAGGAAGAAATTGTCAATTGGCGAGCGTTGGTCGGGACGCAACTGCTGACAGCCAGGTACCGTCTTGTAAACCGAAAGCGGTGTTTTGACAACAATTGACTTGAGCAGAACGGCCGGATTGTCCCCAAGAAAATGGGCCGGGAACAAGCGCTTCAACTCTTCCATAGTTGCGGCAACAATCTCCCCATCGGGTCGTCCGATCCAATCGTGGGCCGGGGCAAAAACCAACTCGAGCATGGAACGTTCTGAATCAGCATACTCGCGGCAAGTATTACTCATATCAGCATATACACTAAGCAGGTCAGAACGACTAAACAAGAGGTGGTCAATATCCGTTAACTTGCGATCAAACCAGAGATGGATATTGATGACTGGAACTCCTTTTAATCCATCCAGTTTTGTGAAATAGGGAAGGGATTTCCACGGTTCCGGCAGTAGCAATTTCAAGGGATCCACCGGCATGGCACTGACGTAGGCATCGGCCTCAATCACTTGGGGCTCTTGCCCTCGAACCCCACCAATGCGGAACGCCTTGACCCTGCCCTTTTCATCTACCTCAATCTGCCTGAGTGGCGCATTGAGCTGTACATCACCACCCCGTTCACGGATGTAGTCAACGAGGGGCTGACATAGGCGTTCGGGTGGATTGCCATCGAGAAAAGCCATGCGCGAACCATCGGACTCCTGCAGGAAGCGATTGAGCGCCGTCAACACGACTGTGCTAGAAATTTCTTCGGGATTGATGAAATTGAGGGCCTTGCTCATGGCCATGAACACTTCGTCATTAACCCGCTCGGGAATGCGATGCAACCGCAACCACTCACTCCAGGAATACTTATCACACTCCTCAACGTAACCCTGTCCCCGCAGCATGGCCGGAACAAGGCCCAGACCGAAGGAAATCTTCTCGGGCCAGGTCAACATGTCGTTATTGCCAAGAATGGCAGCCACCCCATTCAAGGGAGCCGGCAAGTCCGGAAAATCAAACCGACTGTAGGTTCCGGGCACTTCACGCTGATTAAAGATCATGGAATGGGATTTCCATTGCAATCGATCTTCGATATCCAACTCCTTAAAGAGGCGCCGCATATTGCGATATGCGCCAAAAAATATATGCAATCCCGTTTCATACCAATCCCCCTCCTCGTCCTGCCATGCGGCCACCTTGCCCCCCAAGACATCTCGGGCCTCAAAAATCACCGGCGTGTGGCCGGCATCGCAGAGGTATTTGGCACAAGCCAATCCAGCCAGCCCGGCCCCAGCTATGGCGACACGCATGACCCCAGCAGCAAACACGCTGCAACCCTATCGGCCAAAGCCCCCGCACCGTGCCGATAGGGCCCCTGGACCCTGGCCCCCTACCTCCTGGAGTTCCTAGAGTCAGCCCACGCCGCAAGCGGCGGTTCTCCCGCTCCACCTCGTCCGTTCCACCTACTTCCGTGCCACCGGCGTCCCATGGCCGATACCCTGCTCAAATCCACCACGCGCCACGTCAGGCTGTTCACAGGCCGTGTCGAAAACGGTGATCTGCTCCCCGATGCAGACCAACTAACCCTTGACATCGATCCGGACAACGAGTTTCTCTGGGATGATTCGGCGCTAGCCAAGGTGCACACGAGCTTTCGTACCCTTGTCGAAGCCCAGGCTGGAGCCGATCTGACCGACTACAACCTGCGCCGCATCGGCTCTGAACTGGAAGGGGTCATCCGGCAGCTACTACAAGCCGGGGAGATCCGCTACAACCCTGGCGCCCGCGTCCAGAATTTTTCCATGGGGCTGCCACGCACCCCCGACTCCATTTGAGCCGCTCCCGCCCTGATGAACGCGCCTTTAGGTCCAGGGGAACCGGGGCCTACCGCGACGACCCTGGCGACCCTTACGAAGGTCGCACGCGGGATCGCTATGGCCCCAGGGGCCAGGAAACGCCCTTTGATCGCCGCGAAGGCGCCCGCCCTGCTGGATCGGGCAAAGGTCCCGGTGGCGGTGGTGCGGGCGGTGATGGGGGGCCAGGATTCAAATTCAACGTCGGCACCCTGGCGGTGCTGGCCGGGGTCCTTGTGGTGGGCATTGGCATCGGCAGTGCCGTGACCAGTACCACCGTGGGTAACCAGGGGAACATCGCCAGCAGCCAGCAGCTCGATATGGCCGTTCCCGATCCGGAATTCTGCCGCCAATGGGGAGCGAGTGCCTTTGTGATCGACGTGGAGATGTACACCACCATGAATCCCAGCAGCAGCTTCGTCACCCAACCCACCCTCAAGCCCGGCTGCGTGATCCGTCGGGAAAACTGGTCTGTGCTGGAGAAAGAAGGCGCCATCACGCCTGAACAGA
>JBILDB010000149.1:0-5973 GCA_044352805.1 Cyanobium sp. | reverse complement strand
GGCCGTCCCTGCAGCCCGAACGACTGCTGCTTTGGGATGGTGCCTTGAACACCCTGCAGGAGGTTCTGGGGCCCCTGGCGCTTTGGTTGAACCGGGAAGGGCGTTCCTTGCGCCAAGCCACATCCTTGCGATCCATCCAGGGCCTCCACAGCCGCTGGCAGGCCGATCTGGAGCGGCTGCGCCGCCAGGAATGGCGGCGCCTGCTGCAGCGGACCCAGTGGATTGTGGCCACGGGGGTGGCCATCACACCGGTTCCCAGTCTGGATTTACTGGTGTTAGCCGTCGGCAACGGACTGATGCTTCAGGAGATGGCCCGTCTCTGGGATTGCCCGTGGACGCTGGATCAGTTGCGGGCGGCCTCCATGGAACTGGCCAAGGCCACCGTTGCCCTTGGCTTGGTCGAGTGGAGTAGCCAGGCTTTGGTCACGGCGGCCCGCTTGCACGGAGCCACCTGGTTGGTGGGGGGTGCCCTGCAGGCCCTCAGCGCTGCCTATCTCACCCGCGTAGTCGGCCACGCCATGGCGGACTTACTGGCCCTGTCCGCCGGGGTGAGTGCCCCTGATCTGGCGCTGATCCAACGGGAAGCCCCGCTGCTAGTGGCCCGGGCCGCTGAGGCCGAAAGGCTGGATTGGTCGAAGTTTTTACAGGAGGCAAGGGGCTGGATCCAGGGCGGCGGCAAGGGGGGTTGGGCCGCTTCGGCTTAAGCAAATTTTTGGAAGTTTGGGGTACTAAGTTGTCCTGGGTGCGACTACTTTGTCTCCCTAGGGAATTCTTTAGTGTGGCTTGATTTCACCACATGGTTGGAGGAGGGTTTACTCTTTCTCTTGCTTCTTCCAATGCCACTGCCATTTACCGCTGCCGATTGGCCGGCTCTCTGATGTACGGAAACAACATCATCTCTGGTGCTTTTTCCCCTCCAGAAACGCTATCGGCTTGCACCTTCTTTCTGCTGGCTGCATCGCCTGTGGTCGGCATCTGGTTCACCGCCTTGGGCGTCAGCAGCATGGCCTTCAACCTGAACGGCTTCAACAACCCACCTATAGGAGGGGATTCAAGCTTGAATTCAAGCCTGGTCGGCAAAGTCAAAGGTTGACTGAGGGGGTGTTAGAGGAGTTTGCTAGGATTTTCTTGGGACAGTCTTTGATTCACGATGCTGTTGCGTCAACTGCGACGATTCATTTCACCACCTAAGTGTCTCGTACTCGATTCACTTACTGATACCAATGAATGTAGTCTTTTTTTGAGAAGCACTGGGAAGAATAATCGCAACGACGGTTTAATTTATATTCTTCGCCAAAACGGATCGGGTCGTGGCCTGTTTTCACTGGTTTCTTCCACTTTGTGCCATCTGCATTTGGCTGAGCGCTACGGCCTGACCCCTGTCGTCGATTTTCGTTGTGTAAAAACCGAGTACGACGATAGGCAATTTATGGAGACGGATCGATTCCAACGCCAAAATCCCTGGGATTTCTTTTTTGAACCTGTTTCCTCATTTTCATGTGAATCATCCTTTGAAGATCGTACCGTTTTGGCATCATCGTTGGGATTCCCTGATGGATATCCACGCAAGATGCTAGTATCACATGTGCAAGAATTAAGAGATATTGCCACTAAATACATCAGAGTCGCTCCTGATCTTGTCGAAGAGCTTGAAAGAACTAAGCGTGATATTCTTTCTGGATATAACGTTCTGGGTGTGCACTTCAGGGGACAAGAGCAAAAAACAATGCCATTTCACCCCCTGTCTCCAACTCTTTCCCAAATGTTTGCCGCCATTGATATGGCAATATCTGATCATGGATTCAATCGTATTTTTGTGGCTTCAGAAGATCTTGACTATGTTGAAGC
Source organism: Cyanobium sp. (assembly GCA_044352805.1). GTDB lineage: Bacteria > Cyanobacteriota > Cyanobacteriia > PCC-6307 > Cyanobiaceae > Cyanobium. The sequence continues at coordinate 4,125 of JBILDB010000149.1, read as the reverse complement.
AGTTTTAAATCGATATCCTCAAATAGCTATTACCCTGCCTCACTTTCGTACTCGTGCACCGATTAATGCCTATCGCATTCTACCACGAGAAAAGCACAAATATTTGCTTGGCAAAGAGATTCTTTTTGACACTTTTATTTTGTCAGCTTGCAATGGTCTTGTTAGTTCAACCTCCAATGTGACTGAATTCGCTCGTGCCTACAATAATGGCAATTATAAGCTTGATCTTGTAATTGACAACGGTCTTAATGCTGCAAATCCAAAAGTTGCTCGCCACCTATGGAGTGTTAAGAACTTTCTCCCCCCAAGGCTAGGAGGTTTTTCTGTTAAGGCAATTCAACATTTTCCTGAAATTAATTCTTACTGATCTATTTATTTTGTACTGATAAAAAGCAGATGCTAGGCAACTACTTATGAATGAACCTGCTGATTTGACTTTCAACGCTAAACGATGGGCTTGGTGGCCCTTACTACCCACATACCCCTACGGCATCAGAAATACACTTATACGTGAACTGGTAGTCGATCGTATTTGGAGTTTTGAACAGTTGCATGGAATTTGGTATGTAGCTGTTCCGATTCGCATGACAGTGATAAAAGTAACTGGGGGACTTCTCCTCTACGCACCAATCACGCCAACCCTTGAAGTCTGCAGCAAGCTAAAGGAACTAGAGTGCCTTCATGGGCCTATTTGTTCAATTATTTTGCCGACTACATCGGGTCTTGAGCATAAGTTATCCGTGCCTGCCATGGCTCGTGCTTTTCCAAAGGCAACGGTTTGGATTTCTGACTATCAGTGGAGTTTCCCGCTGCGGCTTCCATCGCCCTGGCTTGGTTTCCCTGCTAATCGCACAAAGATTTTGTTCAGAGATGGTTTGCCTCATACTAATGATTTAGAGTGGATTCCCCTAGGACCTCTGCATCTTGGTCTTGGCACGTTTCTAGAAGTGGCCTGTTTTGATCGGATCACTGGAACCTTGTTTGTAACCGATGCGTTGGTTTCAATCTCTGAAACACCTCCATTGATTTTTGACCTTGATCCGTTACCTTTGCTATTCCACGCAAGGGAAAGGGGTTGTGAGCCGATACTCGATACTCCTGAAATGAGACAGAAAGGATGGTTACGTATTATTTTGTTTGCTAATTATCTACGACCGCAATATCTTCAAATTCGTCAGTTATTGGATTGTTTCAGTGACTCTTTTGCCCCTGGCTGTCGTCAGCCCAAATGTCACTTTGGCTTTTATCCCTTCCAATGGCAACCAGGCTGGCAATCGGAAGCGACGGAGCTACTAGCTACTCCAGGGGCCATACTTTTGGTCGCTCCAGTTCTGCAACGGCTGGTTTTTCCCAGGGATCAGGTTCTTCTTGTTGACTGGATTCGTAGCCTGGCCAACTTGCCTGGTTTGTGCAGGTTAATCTCAGCTCATTATGATTCCCCTATAGATTGCGGACCTCAGCAACTGGAGGAATTGGCCTCCCGACTGCTCCAGAGTCCAAGCTCCCCAAGCCAAGGATCCTGGTCGACATTGGCTGAAATTGATGATCTGTTGGTCAAGACCGGTATTGTGCCTGCTTCCAAGCCGGATTCTGATGGGGTCTAAATTCTGAATTACTCTGGAAAATAGCCATTAAAATCATATATTATTTACGCCACCGCATCAAGAGAATAGGAACCAAAATGGAAGCGAGCAAGTAGATCAGAACCGTACCGATGACGGTAGACTCTTGCTGGGGGAAGGCGCCGGAGGCCAGTAGCAGCGCGATGGCGGGATGCCGCGATACGGTCGCCGAGGCCAGGGCGCCGCGGATGCTCCGATCCGGCCCGCCCAGCAACTCACCAAACAAAAGTCCAAAGACGATCACCACCAGGATGGCCAGCACCGTGCCCTCGCCGATCACCGCCAGCATCTTGGGGCCATTGACAGCGATAAGCACCACCGCACCGAGTAGCAGCACCACACTGCCGAGGCGATCGGCAACGGCAGCCAGCCGTGGGGCGGTGCGGGGAAAGAAGCGGGCGATGCCGATGCCGAGCCCGAGGGGGAGCACCACGGTGACCAGCAGCACAGTCACCATGGCCCTGGGTTCAAAGTCGGTGACCACGCCGAACAGCCGCTCGGCAATCGTTATCGTCAGCGGCACCAATAGCAGGGAGACGGCGGTTGAGAGCAGCTCCAAACCGATGACGTAATCCCCCCTGGCACCCAGCGCGGTTCCCTTTTTGGCCCAGGGCGGCAGTACGGGCGAGACCGCAAAGCCCAACAGCACCGCGCCCACCCCCTGCCGCAGGGGCAGCTGCCAAACCAACAGCAACACGAGGGCGGGAAACAACACGTACATCGCCAGCAGAGAGCGCAGGGTCAGCGTCGGGCGGCGCAGCAGCAACAGCGGCTCCTGCAGGGGTACCCGGGCGCCAATGCCGACCACCAGCAGCACTACTCCCAATAGCAACACCAGCTTGAGCACGGTGGCGAGTTCCACAGAATTTCGTTTCCGTTTGTGCGCTTACGGTAAGTATTTGTTCAGCTGGGGATGGCTGCCTAGGGCAACCCCAGCTGGTTTTTGCCCCTCACCGGCATTCACAGGGCGTGAATGCCGGCATGGAGCTACCTTTTCAGTGGCTATTGGCGATGTTTGCGCTCAGTTTTTCCATCACCCGTTGTAGCGAGAAGCTGGCAGCCTTCTGCCGCGGTGGATAGGCCTGGAAGGTTTGCAGGAATTCCGCCACATAGCTCTGGGCTGGCACAAGCAGGAAGGCATGATCCAGCAACCAGTCCCAATAGGTGTTGGAGGTGATGTCGGCGCGCTCGTAGGGATCGGTGAGCAGGTTGAAGATCTTCGGCACCCGCAACTCGGTGAAGGGTTCGGCCCAAACCTGCAGGGTGCCTTGCTCGCGTTGCTCCATAAAGACGAACTTCCAGTTGTCGTAGCGCAGGCCGACCAGATCGCCGTCGTCGGAGAAGTAGAAGAACTCCCGCCGGGGGCTCTGGTTGGTTTTGCCTTGCCAATAGTCGAGCTGGTTGTAACCATCCAGGTGGATATGGAAGTTTTTGTTACCCACTTGGTGGCCTTGCATCAACTTGTCTTTGATCGCCGGTTCGCCGGCGGCGGCCAGCAGCGTCGGCAGCCAATCGAGGTGGCTGACCAACCCGGTGAGATTGATGCCGGCAGGAATATGACCCGGCCAACGCACCAGCGCTGGTACCCGAAAAGCCCCTTCCCAATTGGTGTTTTTCTCACTGCGGAAGGGGGTGGTGCCGGCATCGGGCCAGCTGTTGACATGGGGGCCGTTATCGGTGCTGTACATCACGATCGTGTCTTCGCTGATGCCCAGCTCATCAACTAGATCGAGCAGTTCGCCGATGCACTCGTCGTGATAGATCATCACATCGTGGTATTCCGACTGCCAGCGGCCGCTGCGGCCGATGTCCTGGGGCCGGGCGTAGGTGCGGAAGTGCATGTGGGTGGTGTTGAACCACACAAAAAACGGCTCGCCGGAGTCCACCGCATCACGGATGAAGCGTTTGGCTTCCACTAAAAATTCATCATCGGTGGTTTCCATCCGCTTGCGCGTCAGGGGGCCGGTGTTTTCGATGCGCTGGCTGCCATCGGCATTGGCCCAGCAATGCAGCACGCCGCGGGGTGCAAAGCGCTTGCGGAAATTGGGAAATTCTGGGTCGTCTTCCTTGGGGTAATCGCGCTGTTCGGGTTCTTCTTCGGCATTTAGATGATATAAATTGCCGAAAAATTCGTCGAAGCCATGCTTGGTCGGCAGGTGCTCGTCGCGATCGCCAAAGTGATTTTTGCCGAACTGGCCGGTGCGATAGCCCAGTGGCTTGAGCAATTCAGGAATTGTGGGATCCTCATCGCGGTAGCCCAGTTCCGAGCCCGGCAGCCCCACCTTGGAGAGGCCGGTACGGAAGACACTTTGGCCAGATATGAAGGCGGCGCGGCCGGCGGTGCAACTTTGCTCGGCGTAATAGTGGATGAATTTCGCCCCCTCCTTGGCGACCCGGTCGATGTTGGGGGTTTCGTAGCCCATCAGGCCATGGCTATAGCAGCTGAGGTTGCTCTGGCCGATGTCATCGCCCCAGAGAATCAACATGTTGGGTTGGCCGTTGG
>JBILDB010000148.1:0-6011 GCA_044352805.1 Cyanobium sp. | reverse complement strand
CCTGCACCAGAGGGATAACGACCGCTTGCTTGCCACCCTCACCAAGCTGCGCGACCTGGGCAACACTTTGATCGTTGTCGAACACGACGAGGACACCATCCGTGCCGCCGATTACCTCGTCGATATTGGCCCCGGCGCCGGCGTCCACGGCGGCCACATCGTTGCTGAGGGGTCGCTGCAGAACCTGCTCGAGGCCGAAGACTCCCTTACCGGCGCCTATCTCAGTGGCCGCCGTGCCATCCCCACCCCCGCCAGTCGCCGGGAGGCGGGCAGCCGGCGTCTGCGGCTCGTTAATTGCAACCGCAATAACCTTCGCGGCATCGATGTTGATATTCCCCTGGGGCGCCTGGTGGCGGTGACCGGGGTGAGTGGCAGCGGTAAGAGCACCCTGGTGAATGAGTTGTTGCACCCGGCCCTAGAACACCAACTTGGACTCAAGGTGCCGTTCCCTGCCGGATTGGAGGAGCTGCGGGGGATCAAGGCGATCGACAAGGTGATCGTCATTGACCAGAGCCCGATCGGGCGCACGCCCCGCTCCAATCCAGCCACCTACACCGGCGCCTTCGATCCGATCCGCCAGGTGTTTGCCGCCACGGTGGAGGCCAAGGCCCGGGGTTATCAGGTGGGGCAGTTCAGTTTCAATGTCAAAGGGGGGCGTTGCGAGGCCTGTGGGGGGCAGGGTGTCAACGTCATCGAGATGAATTTTCTGCCAGATGTCTATGTGCAGTGCGACGTTTGTAAGGGCGCTCGTTATAACCGCGAGACCCTGCAGGTGACCTATCGCGGCCACACCATCGCCGATGTGCTCGAGATGACTGTCGAGCAGGCCGCCGAGGAGTTTGCCGCCATTCCCCAGGCCGCCGATCGGCTGCGAACTTTAGTAGATGTGGGCCTGGGCTACATCAAGCTTGGCCAACCCGCCCCAACCCTCTCCGGGGGTGAGGCCCAGCGGGTGAAGCTGGCCACCGAGCTCTCCAAGCGCGCCACCGGCAAAACTCTCTATCTAATTGACGAACCCACCACCGGCCTCAGCTTCTATGACGTGCACAAGTTGATGGAGGTGATGCAACGGCTGGTGGACAAGGGCAATTCAATCCTTGTTATTGAGCACAACCTCGATGTGATTCGCTGTGCTGACTGGTTGATTGATCTTGGCCCCGAAGGGGGCGATAAGGGCGGCGAGATCGTGGTGACGGGAACCCCGGAAGAGGTTGCCGAGCATCCCGCCAGTCACACTGGCAGGTATCTCAAGCAGGTGCTGGCCCAGCATCCGCCACAGCAGGATGCTGCCTAATTCCTGGCCTTCAAGGCGGAGGCGGGCCGTCGTTTTCGGCTGGATGCTCTTTGTTGGAATCGGGCATCCAGTAGCTGAGGCTGTCTTGCCAGTAAAGGCGTCCCGCTAGGCGTTCGGTATTCAGGCGGGTATGGCCCAGACGGGCCGCCAACTGGGTGATCTCCACGGGCGAGAGGTCGGTGTGGATGTCCTCTCCGGCGATTTTGATCAGGGCCGGCAGCTGGGCCAAGGTGGTGGGTTGGGTCAGTTTGCGGAAGACCTGATTGAGCACGAGCCGTTGCCGTTCCATGCGTCCCAGGTCGCCGGCCTCATCGTGGCGGAAGCGCAGGAAGCCCAGCAGGTCGTCGCCCTTGAGCACCTGGCGACCCGGGTAGAGATCAATGCTCAGGTTTTGGCTGCGATCGACATAAACCATTCGTTTGGGAACCTCCACCTCCACTCCTCCCAAAGCATCCCCGACCCGGGCCACCGCGTCCAGATTCACCTTGATGTAGCGATCGACGGGCACCCCCAGCAGGCGGCCCATTTCCTGCTTGGTCTCGGCGATGCCGGCCTGGCTGTAGAGGGCATTGGCCTTGACGACGCCGAGACGCCCCGAGGTGATGTAGGTGTCGCGGGGCAGTTGGACGATGCGGGTCACTCCGTCTTGAACCCGCACGCTGAACATGACATCGGTGTTATCGCCCACCTTGTCTGTGCCCAGCACCAGCACCTGGCGCCGGCCTACCCCGAGGCGATCGAATAGTGGCTGCAACAGAACAGCGCCCTCGCCCAGGCTGGCCGCGAGCTGGGCGAGGGCGGCAGGTTTGGCCAGTCCGTACCCCAGGGACAGGCCAAGCAGGAAGGTCAGCCAGGGCAACTTGCGGCGACGGGGCCGGCGACGGGGCATAAGGGTGGCAACCGCTCCCAGGGGTTCCTTGTCCTCCCTGGGTCTCTTCAGCACAGATGGGGGAAACAAGTGTGACTCATGGTGCCGCAATCTCAAAGGCACCACAAGGCTCCTGCCCACCTGGAACCAGGCCCAATCTGCCGTTGTCAGCCGGGTCCGACACGGAGACAGGCGGCGGCGCCATCGGCTTTGCGGCGGGCCTCCGCCTCGTCGGCCCCCAGGGCGAGGGCCACACCCATGCGCCGGTTCGGCCTGGCGTCTGGTTTGCCGAAAAGCAACAGCTGGGTGTCCGGATTCACGAGGGCGTCAGCTACACCGCTGTAGCTGACCTGGTCGTGGCTTGCGCTGGCCAGCACCACCCGGCTGGCTGCGGGCCCCAGGCAGCGGATGGCGGGGATCGGTAGACCCAGCACCGCCCTGACGTGCAGTTCGAATTCGCTCAGGTTCTGGCCGATCAGGGTGACCAATCCCGTGTCGTGGGGCCGGGGTGAGAGCTCGGAGAACACCACTTCTTCGGATCCTTGGGGTCCACAGAGAAAGAACTCCACCCCAAACAGGCCAGCCCCACCCAGGTGGTCCGTCACTTGGCGGGCCATCGCCTGGGCGGCTTGCAGCTGGGCTGCTCCCATGGCGGCCGGTTGCCAGCTGCATTGGTAATCGCCCCGCTCCTGGAGGTGGCCAATCGGCGGACAAAACAGGGTGGGACCATCCCACTGACGCACCGTCAGCAGGGTGATCTCCAGGCTGAAGCGCAGGAACTCCTCCACGATCACGCGGCTGCCGCTGCCCCGGGCCCCTGCCTGGGCTGCAGCCCAGGCAGGGGCCACTTCGTCGGGGCCATTCACCACGCTTTGCCCCTTGCCAGAGGAGCTCATCACCGGCTTGACGACCACGGGCCAGCCCAAGGGGGCAGCGGCGGCGGCCAGGCCTGCGGCGCTGTCGGCGTAGGCATAGCGGGCGGTGCGCAGGCCCAGTTCCGCTGCCGCCAGGTCGCGGATGCGGTCGCGGTTCATCGTGATCGCTGTGGCGCGGGCGGTGGGGATCACCGTGACGCCCTCGGCTTCCAGCTCGACCAGGGCATCAACCGCCAGGGCCTCGATCTCCGGAATCACCAGATCGGGTCGGTGACGCCGCACAACCGCCTTGAGGGCCTCCGGATCGGTCATCGAGATCACCTCGACCGCATGGGCCACGGCCATGGCCGGGGCGCCGGCATAGCGGTCCACCGCGATCACCCGGCACCCCAGTCGCTGGGCGGCGATCGCCACTTCCTTGCCCAGCTCGCCGCTGCCCAGCAGCATCAAGGTGCAAGGCAAGCGGGGGGGATGGGCTGGGGCCATGGGGCCGCTCTCCGAAAACCGATAGCCATCCTGGCTGGACGGGTGGCCTGGGCCCCACCCCCACTGCCTAACGTGCCTGCGACCCACGCTGCCCCCTGCGGTGACCGTTCGCTTCCCCCTGATGCTCTTTGGGGTGCCGCATCAGGTCGGGCCCCTGGCCTTTCGCACCGCCGGCGATGCCATTGACCTGCCCTTCGACCTCACGATCGAGAGCCTGCAGCGCTGGACCCTGGTGTATCTGGGTTTGTCGTCGCTGGTCTTTGTGCTGGTTTGGGTGCTCGGTTATCTGCGCCGTTAGGACTTCCCCCTGGCCTCAGGGCAACATCGTCAGCTGACGCTCCGGGGATTCCTCGCTGACGAAGCCATAGGCCTCAAACACCGCCGGATCGGGGTGGGTGATGTGGCATCCGTCTGCCGCAGGTTCCAAATGGAAACCTTCCGCCGCCATGCGTCGCATCAGGGCGGCCGCTTCTTCAAAGCGGGCCGCCATGGCGTCGAGACTGGCGCAGTCAGAGGTGAGGCCCGCTTCTCTCCAGGTGAAATAAGCCATCGGCCAGATTCGGGGATGGCTTCCAGGCTGGCAGGAGTTGTCCCTGGAACACAAGGGCGGTCAACGCGGCGGCGCGTTGCGGGGCCCCAGCCAAGCTCAGGGTCGCAGCACGAGTCCCAACAACACCAAAAGGGCGCTGGCCCCCCAGAAACTCAGAACCACCCCCTGTTCGCTCAATCCGCCCAACTCAAAGTGGTGGTGCAGGGGAGCCATGCGAAAGATCCGCCGACCCTTGCCGTCGGCACCCTTGGTGGCTTTGTAGACCCATACCTGCAGGATCACCGAAAGGGATTCGGCCAAGAACACTCCCCCCATCAGCAGCAACGGCCAGAGGCTGTCGCTCAGCAAGGCGACGGCCGAGAGGGCCGCCCCCATGGCGAGGGAACCCGTATCCCCCATGAACACCTTGGCCGGATGGCGGTTCTGGCTCAGAAAGCCCACCCAGCACCCCGCCATCGCCACGCAGAAGGCCGCCAGCGAAGGGTCGCCCCCGTTGCCCCGCAGCATCAGTTGCAGGGCCATGCCGGTGAAGACCACGGCCCCACAACCGGCCGCCAGGCCATCAAGGCCGTCGGTGAGGTTGGTGGCGTTGCTTTCGGCCATGAACACAAACAACCCCAGGGGCCAGATCAGCAGGCCAAGGGGCAGGAGTCGGCCGAAGGGCAGTCCCACATCTCCGGGCAGCCCTGCACCCAGCCAGTTGCCCTGCCAGGCCCAAACCAGAAAAAGGGCTGCGGCAAGGGCCTGCAGCACCAGCTTGCCGCGGGGGGTCAGGCCCGTATTGCGGCGCTTGGTCAGGCTGCGCCAGTCATCAATGGCTCCGATCGCCATGAAGGCGAGGGTGACGGCGGCAACCGCCAGCAGGCGCGGATCTCCGGCGCTAGTCCAAGCCCCGATTAACAGCCCCACGGGAACGACCAACAGGCCACCCATCGTTGGGGTCCCAGCTTTGTTGAGGTGGCCTTGGGGGCCGTCCTCACGGATCACCTGGCCGAGCTTGAGGCTGCGCAGTTTCGGTACACCCCAGGCCAGGACTCCGGCACTCACCAGGGTGGCCACCACAAAGGGCAAGGTGAGCATGGAGTTGGCCAGGAAGCCGTCACTGGCTAGGCATGCCAGCAGGAGGAGGCCACCGAGAAGAGCGGCGGTCAGCTTGCCGTTGATGGGGGCCATGGGGGTTGGGGCGCTAGAGGAGGGGTCAGTCCTCCCAGGCTTCCTCGGGCTGCTCATCAGTCTGGATGTACTCCTCTTTTTCGCCCATCAGCGCCGAGAGTTCTTCTTCTTCCACCGTACTGACATCGGTGCTGGCGGTTTCTTCGTCGGCCACCAATCGACCGCTGGCCTCCAGCAGGCTGAGCAGGTCCGGCTCGTCGCGGAGCGGCAGCACGGGCGCTGGCTCATCACGCCGGTAGCGCGTCAGCGATGGGTTGATGGTGTCAAGAATGCTCATGCCGTCGCTCTGGAGGCCCACTGGCAAGCCCGCGGTCCCGACAAACAGCTCTGCTGTCCAGCAAGATGGCGGCCATGGCCAATGGGCGTGGATCGACCCATCACCTTACTCTTCAGCACCGCCCACCCCTCCTCAATGCATGATCCCAAGTGGCGTCAGGTCGCCTGGCTATGGTTCCTGGCCTTGGGATTCAGTGCCCTGCTGGTGGCCGCTGGCAGGCATTGGCCCCAGCCCCTGGTGATCACACCCTGGTTGGTCTGGCTGCTGGTTTTAGGGCCGCCCGGCGCCATGGCCCTCTGGCTGGCGGCTCGCTGGACCTTGCCCCCAGGCGGCGAGGGGGGAGAATCCTCGAGCGGACCACAATCCATCCATTCAAACCAGGAGCGGCACTGATGGGATTCAGCGGGCAGGCGCAACCGGAGGCAGGCCCAACCCCCCGGGCCAGGCGCGTGGTGCTGGCCTATTCCGGCGGCGTCGACACCAGTGTT
>JBILDB010000147.1:0-6029 GCA_044352805.1 Cyanobium sp. | reverse complement strand
CCGTGATGGCCGCCAGCACCTGGATGAGAGCGGCCAGATTCCAATTGCCCCCATGTTCTTTTGCCTTGCGCAAGGTGAGGGGTGCGCTGGGGCAGACCGCAATCAGAGCGATCGCCAACCGGGCGGGGGGCGCCATGGCGGCACCGAGGGGTCCCTTCAACACCAGCAGGGCGAGTAAGGGCACAAGGACGCAGGAACCAAAGAGCAGCCTGGCAATCAGGCCAGGGCGAGTGCGGATAATTGCCAGTGCATCTCCTGTCAATCCCAGGCCTAGGGCAAACATCAGGGCAAAGACCGGGAGCTTGAAGATCAGCTGAGCCACGGGTGAAACCTGGAAACATCCAGGGGCAAAGGGGTTGGCAGCCGAGCCAAGGGCCCGGCGCGGGTCTGGGGCCGACAGGGCCGGTGGCCTGGGCAGGCTCCTGGCAGGGAGCGAGGGCCAGGAAAGAAACTTGGCAGCTGGCGACTAGCGATCGACGGGTCCCGGCTGGGGCCACCAGGGAGGGAGGCGGGCCGGAGCGGCTCTTTCCCCCTCAAGGCGCTGTTCGCTTTCAATCTCCTTGGCTAGAAACACATTCAAGAACGTGCGGATCACGGCCACCAGTGCCAACTGCAGCAGATTGCGCTCCGAGGGGCTGGTGGTGGTGCTGACGATGTCGGCGCCGAGCTGGAATTCCAGGGCCATCGCCAGCCAGCTGGCAAAGGTCAACCTGGCCCGGGTGGAGGGCCGCAGGGAGGGGCCCCGCACCAGGCTGGGCCGCAGCTGGCCGAGGGTAACCAGAAGCCCTATTAGCACGGTGATTACCGAAAGACCCTCCAAGAGCAGGCGGGTCGTACGGGCCAGGTCCAGTAGCAAGGGCTCGGCTATCTCGGTGATCGACATCGGGCGCCATGGGCTTTGGGGCCATGCTGCCCCAGGAGCCTGGGGCAAGCTTGCTGAAATGCTTGTTCCGTTGCTGTTCCTTTGCTGCCCATGGCTCCCCTGCCCGATAGTGCCGAACTGCTGAAGCTCGAACGGGGCAGCCGGCGCCAGGGAACGGGTTTGGTGGCGGCCGATCTGATCGGCATCTGGCGGTTGCAGCGGGTCTGGCCCCGCCAGGGCGGCGAGCCCTCGGGCCCCAGCAGTGCGCTGTTGCGGGGCCTGGGGGCCCGCCTGGAAATCAACGCCACCGGGGTCCCGTCCGCCGACCTGGACACCCCATGGCCCGGGCCGTCCAACGCCTCGGGCTCGGGGGATCGGCTGGGGCTGGTCAATGCGGTGAGCCTGGGGCCCCTGGAATTGCGCTTTGAAGGCCGAGCTCGGCTGGCTGGTCCGCGGCCGTTGCTGTGGTTTGGCTTTGATCAGTTGCAGCTGCGCTTTGGCAGCCAGGTGTTGCTGCAACGGCCCTTGCCGCCAGCGGCAGCCCAGCGCCAACCGTTCTTTGCCCTGATCGGCAAGGGGCCTGGCTGGTTGGCGGCCCGGGGCCGCGGCGGTGGTCTGGCCCTATGGCAGTTGCAGACACCCGCCCAGCCATAGGGGGCGGATCCGGGCTGAGGGGAGGCAAGGAGCGCTGGGGAGGGGATTCAAGGCAGCAGGCGCCGCAGTGCGCCAGAAGGGGGCTCCCCGAAGCGCTGTTGATAATCGCGGCGGAAGTTGGCGACGCTGAGGTATCCGCATTCTTGGGCCACCGAGGTCACGGTGGTTCCGGGTCGGGGGTTGAGCAAACGTTGCTTTGCCAGCGCCAGCCGTTGGCGGCGGATGTATTGCATCGGCCCACAGCCAAAGCGTTGGCGGAAGGCGTATTGGAGGCTGCGGCGGGAGTAATGGGATTGGCTTTCCAGGTCGCTGAGGCTGAGGGGGCGATGGCAGTTGGCCTCGATCCAGTCGATCAGGACCTCGAAGGCTCCGCCCCCAGCGCAGGGGCGCAGTGGTGGTTCGTTGGGCAGGGGCCCAAGCAACAGCCCCACGAGCCGCAGCAGCAGGTCATCGAGCCGCAGGCTCGCGGGCAGACTGCCGCTGGCCACGACGGTCGAGTTGAGGAGGGCCAAGGCGCGGTAAAGGCTGGGGAACAGGGCCGCTTGTTGCGATTGGTGGTATTGCACAAGCTTGGGCGACTCCAGAAGGACAGACAGCTCCCCGGGGGCCGCCGGGCCCGCCATCACCTGCCGCACCTTGGCAATGGCGTTGCGGGGCAAGCGCAGCACCACACCTGCCAGCACATCGCTGCTGACCCGCCAATCCCCGCCTGGCAGATACAACACCGTGGCACCGGACCGATTTTCTAGTCGCCAGCCCCCGAGATCAAAGTGTCCGACTCCCTGGTACGGGACGATCAGCTGGGCATCGTCCATGCCCTCAACCCGGCCCAAAATGCCACTGCCCCAGTTGCTGATCACGGTGACGGCGCCGAATCGCATCCCCCCGCTCATCACCTGGAAGGGCTGATCCCGGTTGAGGGCATCGCAGCTGCGCACCGGCAGCAGGGCTTGGAGCCTCTCGGCGAACTGAACCGGATCGTTGCAGACGTGGGTCTGGGGCAGGGTCAGCAGGGGCAAACCGGCGGGGCTGGTGCTGCAGGCCTGCCAGGCGGTGGGGATCGAAACCAGGCTCAAAAAGGGCTGGCGCAGGGGGATAGTTGCGCCATTTTGAAGGGGGGACGCCGCATCAGGGGTTGAGTTGCAGCAGATCCCGGCAACCGGTGATTGCTTGCACGGCCATCAACAGGGCGACAAGAACATTGGCTGCCAGGTGCAGGCGGCGCAGGAGCGGCCTGCTGCGGATTTCCGGCGCCGCCGCCATGGCAAAGAGCAATAGGCCGCAGAGCAGCCAACCGCCCCAGAAATGGGAGCGCCAGAAGGTCCAATCCAGGGGGTTGTCACTCCAGCGGGGCACCTCCGGCTGGAGTCCGAGCCCCAGCAGGGCCAGCCAGCAAGTGAGGGTGAAGCAGGCCCGCAACCAGGGCCGTTTGACACGCCAAAGGGCCAGGCAGGAGGCCAGGGCCGCGGCGGCTCCCAGGGCTAGGGCCAGGGGCCGGTGGGGCCAGTTCGCACCTGGGACCGTGCCTGTGGCACCTGTGCCCATGGCACCTGTGCCTGTGGAACCGGCGTGGAGGAAGGACCAGCCCAGGGCCAGCAGCACCGCCAGCACCATGGCGGTGGTCAGCCAGCGGCCGTGGTCGAGGTGTTCGGGGCCCACCGAGGCCGGCAGGGGGTACTGATCCAAGCGCCGCTCCCGCACGTGGATGCCGATGCGGATTGTGGCGCCGATGACGGGATAGACGAACAGCACCATCAGCAGGGGATGGAGCAGCGAGAGCCACTGCAGGGCCGAAAGGGATTGGGGCGCCAAGGGTGGGGGCAGAAGCGGGGTCATGGCAGCACCGCGGGCCAGCCCTGGCGGATCAGCAACAGGGAGAAGTAGGGGGCCTCCAGGGCCGCCACCTCGACTGCCGGCTGCAGCTGTTGGTCAGGCCAGCCGACCCGCATTGCGAACAGGGCCTGTTCCAGCAGGCCCCGCTGCTCCAACAAGGGCCGCACCCAGGGCCAGCGACGGCCCAGCTTGAGCAGGGCCAACACCCAGCCGCCGCTGGCTGCTTGGGCCAGCAGTTGGTCCAGTTCGGCGGCGGTGTCTGGGGTTGGCAGCAGCAGCAGGCCCTGGCGTTGCAGGGCCAGGGGCCAGGCGGCGGCGGCAGCTGCCGCCGCCACGGAGGTGATTCCGGGGATCAGGCGCACCTCCAGGGCTGGATGGCGTTGCTGCAGGGCGAGCAGTACATAGCTGGCACTGGCAAATAGGGACACATCGCCTTCGCAGAGCAGCACCACCCGCCGCCCTGTGGCCCGTTCGGCGGCGATGCGGTCGGCGGCTAGTGCCCAGGCCGCTTGGAGGCTGGCGGGTTCTGCCACCATCGGCAACAGCAGGGGCAGGTGCCGATGGTGGTCCTGCAGCCATGGCTTGGCAATTGTGGCGGCCATGCCCTCGGCGCCCTGGCGGGCCACCGGGTAGGCGACGGTGTCGGCGGCGGCGATGGCCCGCACCGCAGCGACGGTGAGCAGGTCGGGATCGCCCGGACCCACCCCCACCAGGGTGAGGCCAGGGCTGGTCGCTTCAGCTGGCACAGGCAAGCGGTTGATGGCGGAGGCCAGTTGCTGCCACCCTTTCTAGGCTGGGCTTCTGCCAGGGCCCAGGGGACTCCCCTGCCGCTGCGCTTTTCCCAGGGCCGAGCGGGACTCCCATCCCGCTCCCCGCTCCCCTCTTGCCCCTGCTGCCATGAGCCTGCTTGTGATCCATTCTGCGGCGGGTCAACCGCCAGCCCCCGCCATGCGCATGGCGGATGCCGGCCAAATCAAGACAGAACTGGCCGGCCGCGGCATCCGCTTCGAGCGCTGGTCGGCGGCGCTGGATCTGCCCCCCGAGGCCGACCAGGAGGCGATTTTGGCGGCCTATGGGCCCGAGATTGCCAGGGTGCAGGCAAACGGCAACTACCCCACGGTGGATGCGATCCGGCTGGCTCCGGACCACCCCGATCGGGCCAGCCTGCGGCAGAAGTTTCTGGCCGAGCACACCCACAGCGAGGACGAGGTGCGCTTTTTTGTCGAGGGGCGGGGGCTGTTTTGCCTGCATGTCGGCGAGGAGGTGCTGCAGGTGTTGTGCGAGCGCAACGACTGGATTGCGGTGCCGGCCGGTACCCGCCATTGGTTTGACATGGGTCCCGAGCCCCAGTTCTGCGCCCTGCGCTTCTTCGCCAATCCAGACGGCTGGGTGGCGAACTTTACCGGTGATGCCATCGCCCAGCACTTCCCGCTGCTCGACGAGCTGCTGGGCGAGCAGCTGATCAGCGCCTGATCTCAGCTGTGCATGCGCGGTTGGGGGTGCAGTTGGACCAGCAGGGCGGCCTCGTCCTGGGCCAGCTCCTCCAGCCGGTTGATGAGTTGGGGGCGGGGAAAGCGCCGCTCGGCCAGCACCCAGTACAGCCCGAAATGGCGGGCCTCGCTGGCCAGCAGGTCGCCGTAGAGGGCCGCTAATTCCGGGTCGGGGCTGTGGGCTGCCAGCAGGGCCATGCGCTCGTGGCTGCGGGCCTCGATCAGGCCCGCGACCAACAGGCTGTCCAGCAGCCGCTGGGGTTCTTGGCGCCGCACCAGGCGGGCCAGGCCGGCGCCGTAGGGCGCTGCGGCCAGAGGCCGCAGCGGAATCTGGCGGCGGATCAGCAGGCGTTGCACCAACTCGAAATGCTCCAGCTCCTCGCGGGCCAGGGGGCTGAGCACGGCGGCCAGCTCGCCATCGGAGGGGTAGCGAAACATCAGCTGCAGGGCGGCGCCGGCCGCTTTGCGCTCGCAGTGGGCGTGGTCGATCAGCACGGTGTCGGGGTGGGCCAGGGCCTGCTCCAGCCAGGCGGACGCCGAGGGGGCCGCCAACCACTTGACCCGTTCCGCGGCGCTGCC
The DNA here is from genome assembly GCA_044352805.1 of Cyanobium sp. Taxonomy (GTDB): domain Bacteria; phylum Cyanobacteriota; class Cyanobacteriia; order PCC-6307; family Cyanobiaceae; genus Cyanobium. Next base: position 611 of record JBILDB010000147.1, on the reverse strand, counting down.
GATCCGGGTCATGACGAGACCCGCAGGTGATCGATCAGCCCCTCCAGGGCCAGGCTGTAGCTGGCGGGCCCGAAGCCGCAGATCACCCCCAGGGCCTTGTCGGCCAGATAGGAGTGGTGGCGGAAGGGCTCGCGGGCGTGGACGTTGCTCAGGTGCACCTCCACAAACGGGATCGCCACGGCCAGCAGGGCATCACGCAGGGCGATGGAGGTGTGGGTGAAGGCGCCGGCATTGATCAGCAGGCCTTCGCATTGGCCCCGGGCCGCCTGGATGCGATCCACCAGGACCCCCTCGTGGTTGCTCTGGAAACACTCCAGCTCGGCCCCCAGGGCCTGGGCCCGGGCCGTCAGGTCGGTATTGATCTGGTCGAGGCTGCGGCTTCCGTAGAGGCCGGGCTCCCTTTGGCCCAGCAGATTGAGGTTGGGACCGTGAAGCACGAGCAGGCGCATGGGGGCAGGGGGACTGGCGGGCTGGTAAGTTCTGAGGGTGTGGTTCGGGTCGGTGCCCGAGTGGTTAATGGGGGCGGACTGTAAATCCGCTGGCTCTGCCTACGTTGGTTCAAATCCAACCCGGCCCACCTTTCCACATGCCCTTGTAGCTCAGCGGTAGAG
>JBILDB010000146.1:0-6030 GCA_044352805.1 Cyanobium sp. | reverse complement strand
ACGCAGCCTTTGCATCAATGATCGCCAATGGCATGCTCTCAAGGGCCAGCGCCAGCGCCGCGCCGCCGAGCAGATCAGCTCCGCCCTGGTTTTGCTGCTCCGTGAATCCGAGCCATCAGCCCAATCCAAATCAACCCAGAGCGCGGGTCAAGAGGCCATTGCCCTGTTGGAGCATGCCCTCGGCTGGCTAAAGGGGGAAATCAGGGATCCCGGTTGTCCTTCCCACGGCCGCTGAGGCTTCGGCGCCGCACCGCCAATTGCAAGCGATTTCCTCGGGGGCTCCAGCGCACATCATCGAAACAATGCTGGATGAGAAACAATCCCCGTCCGGAAACTGCCTCAATGGCCGGTCGTTTCAGCTCTTTACGGGCCTGGGCAGGCAGACCTGGACCCTCATCTTGGACCTGCCAAACCAACCAGTGTGTGGTCACAATGCGGCGCACCCTCAGGCATTTTGAGGGATCGCAGCCGTTGCCATGGCGTACGGCATTGACGAGGGCCTCATGGAGACCCAGGTGCAGGTCATCTGCAGAGCCATGCCCGAGGGCGGGCTCCAGAAGCAGCTCGACCAAAGGGGAGAGCTGCAAGGTGGAGGGAGTGATGAAATCGGCCCAGCGCCAAGGCATCGCCAGGACCTATCGGCAGCTTTCAACTCTGAAGCTAACCCCCGACTGGTTCCGTCTGGCGCTGCCAACGGGGAGCCAGGCCAGGGTGAGACAACAAGGCATCCATCAGCCTGACGCCGCGGAGCTGATTGACGAGTGGCATGTGCCCTTCGGGGGCCTCTAAGCTCCAATGGAAGGACCCCGGATAGCGGGTCCAGATGCCTTCCCGTTTCCAGCCAAGGCGCGGCCAGAGGCGGTCCCACTTGCCTCCACAGGCCAGCAAAAGACGACCCTGGACCGAAAAGCCAAAGCGCCCTCGGGAGTAAACCACCCAGAGCCGGTCAAGAGTCTCCAGGTCCCTAGCAGGCATGGACGGGACTTCGCTGAAGTACACATAACCCCGCCTCAGGGCTTCGGAACCGGCCAACTGGCGTAGGTGCTCGCTGGTCAAGCGATCGGCAGCCTCGAATTGCTGATCCATGAGGTGGCGCTGCAGGCTGGTGTAATCCAGGCCGGCACCGCTTTTCGCCTCCAGCCAACCCTGGGGATGGCGTTGCCAAAAGTCCTGTACTTGCTCGGCACTGGCCTCTTGGAGCAGCAACTGGACCAAGAACCCCGCCGACCAACTGTCACCGCGGGAGTCGATCTCGGCCAACCTGCCAATGATCAGGGGGATCAATTCACCAGCACGGGCCTCTACGGCCGCCACAAGGGAGCGCTGCTGGCGACCAGAGGCGTGGAGAAAGCGATCAAGCAGCTCATCACTGCCAAGCGTGCTGGAGACCGGGGGACCCGAAAGCATGGCGGTGGACCGACCGGACGGACATGCTGCAGCTGTCCACTATGTCAGGCAAGCCATCGGTCCACGTAAGATCGCCCTTTCGACGTTGCCCATGGCCGCCGCCATCCAGTTCTTCCGCGGCACGGATGAACCGGTCGTGCCTGACATTCGTCTGACCCGTTCGCGCGACGGACGGACCGGCCAGGCGACCTTTGTCTTCGAGGAGCCCAAAGCCTTGGCTCCAGAAAGCTTTGGAGACATCACTGGCATGTTTCTTGTCGATGAGGAAGGCGAGCTAGTGAGCCGGGAGGTCAATGCCCGCTTCGTCAACGGCAAGGCAAGCGCCCTGGAAGCCACCTACACCTGGAAGACCACTGCTGATTTCGAGCGATTCATGCGCTTTGCCCAGCGGTACGCCGAAAGCCATGGGCTCGGTTTCTCCGGTGGCCCTGAAAAAGACGCCCAAGAGGACAGCGAAGCTTGACCCTCGGCAAGTGGCTTGGATTGCTCGCTTTCGTCGCGGCCCTTGCCCTGCTCTGGTCGCTGAGGCAAGCCGTCCTGTTGATCTTTGCCGGTGTCGTACTTGCCATGGCGCTGTGCACCTTGGTGGGGGCTGTACAGAAACGGCTGGGGATCTCCCGGCCCCTGGCCGTTTTACTCAGCCTGTTGGGGGTTTTCCTGATCATGTTGGTGGCGGGGACAACCCTGATTCCACCCTTTGTTCTGCAGTTTGGAGAGCTGATCGGCAAGCTGCCTGCCGCCAGCACCAAATTGGTCAAGCTGATTCACGAGGGACTGGCAGGCAGCTTCGGCATGGTGTACGGCAGCAGCGGTGATCAGCTCGACTGGCTGAAGTCGGCCCTGCCCAGTTCGGGCGATCGCCAAGGTGCGTTAGGGGAGAGCTTGAGTAAGGCGCTCATCCGACTGCTTGGACTGGCCGGCAACATCGGCAATGGCCTGCTCCAGTCCCTTTTCGTGTTGGCAGTGGCCGTAATGATCACCACCCAACCCCACGCCTACCGGGAAGTGGCCCTGCAATTGGTGCCCTCCTTCTATCGCCCACGGGCCCGGGCCGTACTGCTGCAATGCGGAGAAGCCCTGAGCGCCTGGATGGTAGGGGTACTGATCAGCTCGGTTTGCGTCGCCAGCATGGCCGCCATCGGACTGTCCATCCTGGGGGTGAAGCAGGTGGCGGCCAACGCCATGCTTGCTGGCCTACTCAACATCATTCCCAACATTGGGCCAACCCTCAGCACCCTCTTTCCAATCTCGGCGGCCTTGCTGGAGGCCCCCTGGAAAGCGGTAATGGTGCTGATTCTTTACATCATAATTCAGAATTTTGAAAGCTATTTGATCACCCCCTCGGTGATGCAGCACCAACTCAAGCTCTTACCGGGACTGACCCTTTCGGCCCAGTTACTGTTCACACTTATGTTCGGTCCCCTGGGGCTTGTACTGGCCCTCCCCCTTGCGGTCTGCGCCCAGGTCATCCTGCGCGAAGTCTTGATTCGGGACATCCTTGATCCGTGGACTCCTCCCCGACGCCCACCAGCCCTTCCATGAACGCCCGCATCCTGATCGGCTTTCTTGCCCTTGTTGTGCTCGGGCTGCTGGCCTGGGAACTGCGCTGGGTGTTACTGGTGCTTTTTGGCTCCATTGTCCTGGCGGTGGCCCTGGATGTGCCCGTGACCCTGCTGCGTCGCATCCTGCCCGTCAATCGCCAGACAGCCCTGGCGATCGAACTCGTGGTGCTGGTGACCTTCGGAGGCCTGCTCATCTCCCTGCTGCTGCCCGAGGTGCTGCAGCAAGCCAAGCAACTGGCAGAACTGATTCCCAGCGTGCCGAGCCACCTTGCCGATTTGCTGACCAAGTTGCCCTGGTTGCGCAACCTCGAAGAGCAATGGCTCAATGGCGCCAACCTCGAACGCTTCCAGCCCCTGGGCCAACAGCTTCTCGGTTTTGCCGGCGGCGCCGCCAACAGCACGTTGCAGGCTCTGTTGATGGCTCTGCTGGCCGTACTGTTTGCCCTTGATCCCCGCAGCCACCAACGTTTGCTGCTAGCCGCCACGCCCCAGTTCTACCGGCCGCGCATGGCTGTTTTACTCGGGGAATGTCGCGAAGCCCTGGGGGGCTGGCTTGCCGGCATGACCCTATCCGCCGTTCTGGTGTTTGTAGCGACTTGGGCTGGTCTTTCCCTTTTGGGAGTGCCCCTGGCCCTGTTGTGCGCACTGATCAGTGGCCTGCTGACCTTCGTTCCAACTGTGGGCCCCACCGCCGCCACCCTGCTGCCGATGGCGGTTGCCCTGCTGCTGATGTCTCCGGCGAAAATGCTGCAAGTGTTACTGCTGCGCCTGGTGATTCAGAACGCCGAGGCGTTTGTGCTTACCCCGGTTTTGCTGAGTCGCACAGTCAATCTGCTGCCCACCGTAGCCCTGATCTCCCAATTGTGTTTGGGTGCCCTGCTCGGCCTACCTGGCCTGCTGCTTGCCCTTCCCCTGGTGGTGGTGATGCAAGTGATGGGCAAGGAAATCATCGTCCACGATATTATGGATCAGTGGTGAGGCAGAACACATCAGCGATAGTGGCGCCAAAGTGAAGGCAGGGCCAGCAGGACGGTCACGGCTAAAAGATGGTTGCGCAATCCTTCTGCCAGGGATGTCAAGGTGATGTGATCGAACAGCAGCATGAGCTCAACCCTTAGGTCAAGAAGGGCAAGCAAGCCAAGCAGGATTGGAAGTAGGCGAAACCCTGCTCTGGTGTGTTCAGAATTCCTATCCTTCATCGTGCGGACTTGGCCGAGAACAGGGGTAACAAGGTGGGGGCCAAGCCAATGCTGGACCAGCTGCCAACGCCAATGCCGATCGCCAAAGCCACCGCAAACCAGAAAAGACTGCTGCCGCCAAAGAAAATCAAGCCAAACAAAGGCAGCAGGGTGGTGAGGGAGGTGTACAGAGAACGGGTGAGCGTGGCATCAACGGCCACATCAACTTGTTCAGTAATTGGCAATTGGGCCAGGGCCTTGCTTTGTTCCCGGATGCGGTCGTAGACAACGACAGTATCAGTTACCGAATAGCCCGCCACCGTGATCAGGGACACGGCAAACAACGAATCGACTTCCACACCCCTAAGCAGGCCCAACCAGGCGAAAACACCACAGGTGATCAAAACGTCGTGGGCAAGACAGACCAAAGCAAGAAAGGCAAAAACACCGTTATAGCGAAAGCTGATATAAGCGGCAATTGCCGCAAAGCTGACCAACAGGGAAATCAGGCTGGCCCGCAGCAGCCGTGAGCCCAGGGTGGGCCCGATGGTGTTTATCGCCGTACCCTCGGACAGCAAGGGTCCAACGCGAGCCGAGATCTGATCCACAACGGCCCTTCCCTGCTCAGTGCTCAGGGCTGGAAGCCGCAACACCACAGTCTTGCCACCATCCAGCAGTTGTACTCCTGAGCTGGAGAGGTTGGGGGACCGTTCCTGGCCTTCCTGGGGCAAGGTGATTGCGCCGAGCTGGGCCTGGATTTCAGAAACGGTCAAGGCCGGGCAGGCTCCGGGAGCACAGTCCCGCTCCAACTGGATCTGGGTTCCACCGGTGAAATCGAGGCCGGGGACCAAGGGTGCCGCGATGGTTGGATTACGCCAGCAGAGAAACATGCCCAGCAGGCTGAGGGCACAGGCTAAGGCCGAACCGACCCAGGCGGCCCGGCGATAACGGCTGATGCGGAAGCGAGGAGTAGGAATACTCAAGGGAAGAAAGGCAACTTCAGAGCGCCGAAGGCAGCTGGCGAGCGGGAAGAAAGTTGGTGGGGCGCCGCAGGCCCGGGTAGCTCATCAGCAGCCGCAGCAGGGTGCGGGTGCAGGTGAGGGCGGTGAACAGGCTGAGGGCCAAACCAATGAATAGGGTGACCGCAAAACCCTTGACCAGCCCGGTACCGAGAAAAAACAGGGCCAGGCAACTAATAAGCCCCGTTACATGGCCATCGAGAATCGAAGAGAAGGCCAGCGAGAAACCGGTATCGATAGAACGGATTAAAGAATTGCCTGAGCGCAACTCCTCCTTGACCCGCTCAAAGATCAATACATTGGCATCAACCGCCATCCCCACCGAAAGAATGAAACCGGCGATACCCGGTAGGGTCAAGGTGACCTGGAGGGCAGAATAGATTGCTAGGTTGAAGAGGGCGTACAGACTCAGGGTTAATACCGAAACAAGGCCTGGCAGTCGATAGACAAGAGCCATGAAAAGGCCCACTAAGCCAAGTCCGGCCGAGCCGGCGAGCAGGCTGGTGCGAATATTTTCGGCACCGAGGGAGGGACCCACGGTTTTGACTTCAACGATCTTGACAGGTAGGGGTAAAGATCCCCCGCGCAACTGGACCTCAAGATCCCTGGCGGCTTCCGCCGTGAAGTTGCCAGAAATACTGGCGGAGCCTCCCGTAATCCCGGCAGTTTTAAATTGGGGTCCGACGGTGGCTTCGCTGATTGAGCGGCCATCCAAAACAATCCCCAGAACGCGGCCAGTGCCGGCAATGGACTGGGTGAGGCCGGCAAACTTCTCGCCTCCGGCTCGATCAAATCCCAGGGTCACTTCCCAGGAATCTCCGCTTGACTGTTGCTGCCTGCCGGCACTTGTCAAGTCTCGACCGG
>JBILDB010000145.1:0-6055 GCA_044352805.1 Cyanobium sp. | reverse complement strand
CCAGCCCATCCCTGGCCCCCCCCCTGCTTGCCGCCCCCCGACCCCAGCCCCCCGACCCCCTGCTGGAGAGGGATCAACGTTTCCATTCGGTCTGGTCCTCCGGTGGCATGGTGGCCAGTGACGAGCCGCGGGCCTCGGCTGCCGGCCGGGCCGTGCTGAACCAGGGCGGCAATGCCCTCGATGCGGCGGTGGCCAGTGCCTTCGCCCTGGCGGTCACCCTGCCCCAGGCGGGCAATCTCGGCGGCGGTGGCTTTTTGGTCTTGTGGCTGCCTGGGCGCTCGCCGGCGGCGGCACGGGGCTGCCTAAGCGGAGAGGGGGCCGCCAATCCGGAGCGACGGCTTGGCCTGGGCACGGCCGTGGCCGTCAATTTTCGTGAGACGGCTCCCCTGGCCGCCCATGCCGAGATGTTCCTTGGTCCCAGCGGCCAGCTGGATCGGCAAAGATCGACCCGCAGCCTGGCGAGTACCGCCGTGCCGGGGACGGTCGCCGGGTTGGTGCTGGCCCAGCGGTGTTATGGCCGCCTTCCGCTTCAGCAGGTGCTTGCCCCGGCGATCGCGCTGGCTGAACGGGGCTTTCCCGTCAGCTTGGAATTGAGCGACTCCCTGCTCAGGGCCAGGGCCACCCTCCAGGCCGATCCTGGCTCCCGATCCCTTTTCTTTCGGCCGAGCCCAACGGGACTGCGGCCCCTGGCACCCGGCGAGCGCCTGCGCCAGCCCCAGCTGGCGGCCAGCCTGGGGCGGATCGCCTCAGGGGGAGCCGCAGGCTTCTACGGCGGACCCGTGGCCGACTCCTTGCTCCAACTAATGGGGCAACGGGGAGGGCTGATCCAGCGGCACGACCTCAGCCGCTACCGGGCCCGGTTGGTGCCGCCATTACTGGGCCGCTTCCGGGGCCACCTGGTGCTGACGATGCCCCCCCCTGGCGGCGGCCTGACTTTGCTGCAATTGCTGGCCCTGCTTGAGCCCTTTGACCTGGCGGCTGCCAGTCTCAACGGGGCCGCCAGCCTGCACCCGATGGTGGAGGCCATGAACCTGGCCTTCCGCGACCGCAACGCCCGCCTTGGTGATCCTGAGCAGCAGGAGATTCCGGTGCAGGCCTTACTGGAACGGCCATACCTGGACAGCCTGCGGCGCCAGATCAACCTTCGTCGCCATCGGCCGGCGGCCCGGATCGGCCCCGCGCCGGCCCTGCCCGGGGAAGGCACCCACACCACCCATCTGTCGGTGGCGGATCGCCAGGGGGGCTTGGTGGCCCTGACCACCACCCTCAACTTTCCCTACGGCAATGGGGTCCTGGTGCCGGGAGGCGGATTCCTGTTGAACAACGAGATGGATGATTTCAGCACCGCCCCAGGCCAGGCCAATGCCTTTGGCTTGGTGCAGGGGCCGGCTAATCGCATCGCGCCGGGGCGTCGGCCGCTCAGCTCCATGAGCCCCACGCTGGTTTTCCGAGGCGACCAGACCCCCTGGTTGGCTACGGGCAGTCCCGGCGGCAGTCGCATCATCACCACCGTGCTGCAAGTGCTGTTGAACCGCATGGTGCACGGCCTCAACCTGGCCACGGCGGTCAGCAGTCCCCGACTCCACAGCCAGCTCTGGCCCGACCAAATCAGCGTCGAAGAAGGGTTCAGTCCCGACACCCTGCAGTTGCTGAAGGCCAAAGGCCACCACTGGCAGCTAGTGCCAGCGCTGGGGTCCGCCAACAGCGTCGAGGTGCTGGCACCAGGCCCTGGCGCCCGGGGGGGCACCTACGGCATGGCAGATCCACGCCGCGCCGCAGGCCCTGCCGTTGGCGAATGACTTCGCCCCAGGCTCTCCAACCTGCCAAGCCACCAAGGGGGAAGAACCTGGGATCTTGTCCCGACCGATCGGCGCAAAGCCTGATTTAGGCCGATGGTGGGCCCTGGGCGGTTTTCTGGGATCGGCAGGCTCCTACCAATGCCCCCCTTTTCGGCTGGAATCGGCTTGAGTATCAGGGACCACCCTGCATCCTGATGGCCCCCTCCCTCGCCCAGCGGCTGGACCGTTCCCTGGCCGTGCTCGGAACCACCACCTTGATCCCTGTCGGGATTCTGGCCCTGGCTTGGGGCCAGGAACTGCTGGATGCTTTGCTTTTCGGCGGCCGTTGGAATCTGCCGATGGTGAATGGCGGTTCGCTGCTGGGGGTGTTGACGGCCCCCTTCAGCCATAGCGGCTTTGGCCATCTGATCAGCAATTCCATCGCCTTTTTGCCGCTCTCCTGGCTGGTGCTGCTGCGGGGGCGACGGGACTATGGGGCGGTGTGGATTGGTGTTTATGCGATGGCCGTGCCGGTGTGGTTGTGGTGGCCTGCGGCCAGCCACGGTCTATCCGGGGTCATCTACGGGTTGTTTGGCTATTTGCTGGTGATTGGTTGGCTGGAGAAGAGGATCATCTCGATGATGCTTTCCCTGCTGGCGGTAGTGGCTTTTGGGGGGATGTTGCCTGCCCTGGTGCCGTTCCTGAGTCCGGCGGGGGTCAGCTGGATTGGCCACGCTTCTGGTTTTGTGGGCGGCATGCTGGCGGCCCTGGTGATGCAACGTGAAGCCACTCCCCGGCTCTGAATCCATGGCCTGGGCAGTGGGAGCAGGTACGGGGATTCGGCACCACCTGGCCCGGGGGTCAGTTTGCTTCGGGATGTTGGTCATGCAGGGGTGGGGTGTTGCGCCGGTGTCGGCCCAATCCCTGGCTGCCCTGATCCAGGTAAAAGGCCAACCTTTGGCCGGCGGCAGGGTCAGCGGCAGCGCCGTGGTGCCCCTTGAGAGGGCCAGGGGCGGAGACACCCCCGTGCTGACGTTCGCCACGGATCTCGGCCCCGTGCGTCTGCTGCTGGATACCGGCGCCACTTCCTCGATGGTGCGTCCCGAATTAGCAGCCCGGCTGGGCCTACGGCCCATCCCCCTGACGCCTGGAGCCTTTCGCCTGGCGGGGGGGGGAGCCGATTGCCAATCCCTGCGGCCCCAGCGCCTGCCGTTGCCGCCGCTACGGATGGGAGGCCTGAGTTTGGTTGGGGTGGAGGCCTTGATGTTGCCCGTGGCGGCCCTGCCAGCGGGGGTGGATGGGGTGCTGGGGGTGCCGAGCCTGCGGCTCATGCCGGTGGCCGTGGACCCCCTGGCCCAACAGCTCAGCCTGGGCCCTGGGGCCCTGCGGCCCCAGCCGCGACAGACCCTGCCCCTGCGCTGGCATCGGGGGGTGCCGCTGTTGAGCCTGATCACCGTGGCCGGTCGGGTTGAGGCCCTGGCGGATACCGGTGCTGAGGGGCTTTTCCTGAGTCCAGCCCTGGCGGCCCGCCTCCATCCCCTCAATCAAGCTGAATCGCTTGCGATGGTGGGGTTTTGCGGCACCCAGACGGTGCGGCGCCAGACCTTTGCCGGCGTGGCGTTCGCCCCGCCCGTTTCCGCGAGCCCTGGTCAGCAGGATTCCAGACAGCCAGTCGCCCTTGAGCCACCTGGCCTGGAGCAGCCCAGGGAGGGGATCATCACGGAGAACCCGATTTTCAGCCAGCTGGGCGTGGCGGCGATTGTGGGCCAAGAACTGCTGCGGCAGCGCCCCCAGCTCTGGCGCCTAGACCTCAAGGAACCGCGACTGGAATTGTGGTGATGGTGCTCAGCGCCACGGGGTGGCAGAAAAGGGCTGCAGGGTGAATAGGGTTGACTTGCATGGACTTCACGCCCTACCTCACCACTCTTGAAGGAGGCTGCCTAGAGGGAGCCCTGCTTTCGGTGGCGGTCAAAGGTCGGGTGGCGATTGCCATGAAAGGCCGCTTTCTGTTGCGGGCCCTCTGCGAGAGCGTGCAAGACCGCAGCCGTATTGGCTGCGCCGTCACCCAGGAGGAGATTTGTCTTGGCTATCTGGCTGAGGCCGGCCAGGAACCTTGGGAGCTGCTGATTTGCACCGACCACCTGGAAAGTGGTAGCGGCTTTGAGCTGGCTCGTAAAGGCAAGGCCCTTTGGCCCGATCTCAAGGTGGTTGTGCTGGCCCTTGGCGACGTGATTCCTGCCGAGTACGCGGATGCACCCTGGTTGGAAGCGGTGGTGGCTGAAGCCGATGTGGTGGCGGACCAACGCCCCCTGCAGGCCGCCCTGCTGGCTGTGATGGGCCACCACTCCTACCGAAGCCCCTCCCTGCGGGGTGGGGTCCTGCCCTATCTCAGCTGTCCGCGCCTGACGCCTAGGGAATATCAGGTGCTCGATTGTCTGGCCAGCGGCCTGAGCGATCGGGAAATCGCCCGGCAACTGATGGTCAGTGAAGCCACCGCCCGCACCTATACCAAGCGCCTGCTCCAGACCCTGGGGGTCAACAACCGCCTCCAGGCCGTCCTGAAGGGCATGCGCTGCGGCATGGTCCAGATCTAATCACGGGCCGTTCGCCACGAACAGAGGACACAGCCACCCCCAGGCACAGTGAAAGGGCGCCTGGGCCCTTGGTTTGAGCCTTTCAACTTCCGGGGCCGCCGGCCAGGCTGCCCAGCCTTCACCCCTGCTGCCGACGGCGGTGCTGCAAGGGCTCAACCAACGGCGCGATGGACCGGGCTGGCGTCAGCTGCTGCTGCATGGGCTTGTGTTGCTGGTGGGTGGTGCCCTGTGGGCCTTGCCGCCCCTGACGCTGAACGGTCTGGAGCCTGGCCTGGCCTGGGGCCTGAAGCTTCTGGGGTTGATGCTTTTGGGTTGGGGCCTGGCCTTCGCCTTCTGCGCCATGCACGAATGTGGCCATCGCACCGCGTTCGCCGGCCGCCGCATCAACGACACGGTGGCCTGGTGGGCCGGGGTGCTGAGTTTTTATAACGCCGATTTTTATCGGCGTTATCACCAATGGCACCACCGCTACACCCATCTCCCCGGGCTTGATCCCGAATTGGAGGAGGCACCACCCACCACCCGGCAGGGATATCTCCTGGAGCTGAGCGGCCTGCCCTGGTGGAGCGGCAAGCTGCGCTCCCACTGGCGTGGCCTGCGGGGCGATTTCAGCAACGCGCCTTACATCCCAGCCGATGCGGCCCCGGCGGTGCAGGCTTCGATCCAACGTCAGTGGGCCGTCTATCTACTGCTGATGCTGGTCAGCCTGGTTATGGGTGATGCCAGCTTGTGGCGCTTCTGGTTGCTGCCCCTGGCGCTTGGCCAACCGCTGCTGCGTTTTGTGTTGCTGGCCGAGCACGGCGGCTGTCCCTGCGTCCCCGATGGCGAACGCAACACCCGCACCACCTTGACCCTGGCTCCCCTGCGTTGCTTGATGTGGAATATGTCGTTCCACGCCGAACACCACCTGCTGCCTGCCGTTCCCTTCCATGCCCTGGCGGCAGCCAACCAGCACCTGGCCCCCCGACTCGCCTATCTGCAGCCGGGTTATGGCGCTTTGCATGCCTCATTTTTGCGGCAGCCCGACCAGCTCTGCCTCAGCACGGAAGCTTGAGCTGTGGCGGTGGCTTCCTGTGACGAGCAAAAGTTTGAGCTGGGTGATTTCGAACTGGCCGGTGGCCCCGTACTGCCCCAGGCCCAGCTTTGTTATCGCACCTTGGGCAGCCTGCGGCCCGATCGCAGCAATCTGGTGCTGGTGCCCACCCCCTATGGCGCCTGGGCCGAGGATCAAACCTGGCTGATGGGAACCATTTTCGACCCGGCCCGCTGGTGTCTGGTGGTGGTGGGCCAATTTGGCAACGGCCGCTCCAGCAGCCCCAGCAACACCAAAGGGGGCCTGCCAAAAGGCGGCTGGCCCACCGGTCACGTCGACAACGTGCGTGCCCAGCGCCGTCTGTTGGAAGAGGTATTTGCGGTGGAGTCTCCGGCCCTGATCTATGGCTGGTCGATGGGGGCCCAGCAGGCCTATCACTGGGGCGTCATTGAACCGGAGCGCAGCCAGCGGCTCTGCTGCATCTGCGGCACCGCCCGCACCACAGCCCACAACCGCTTGTTTTTGCTCAGCCTGCGCTCGGCCTTGACCACCGATCCCGCCTGGAACGGCGAACGGTTTGTGGCTGCGCCCGAGAGGGGTCTGCACAGCTTTGCCCTCATCTATGCCAGCTGGGCGGCCAGCCAAGCCTT
>JBILDB010000144.1:0-6065 GCA_044352805.1 Cyanobium sp. | reverse complement strand
GTGATCTATGCCTGGCTGGGGGGCTCCCCCCAGCTATCGGTGGGCCCCGAAACCACCACCGCCTTGATGACGGCGGCCCTGGTGGGGCCGATGGTGGCGGCGGGCGATCGGTCCGGGTCGATCGCTCTGGCCAGCCTGATGGCCCTGCTGGTGGGGCTGGTGTGCCTGCTGGCGGCCCTGCTGAAGTTGGCTTTTTTGGCCGACCTGCTCTCCCAGCCGATCCTGGTGGGCTACTTGGCCGGGGTGGCGTTGTTGATGATCGCCGGCCAGATGCACACCCTCACCGGCATCGGCCCCAGGGCCGATTCTCTGGGGGCGGCCCTGGAGGTACTGGTGCAACGCCATGGGGCCGTGCACGGCCCCAGCCTGGCTTTGGCCGGCCTGGCCCTTTTGCTGATGCTGATGCTGCGTCGCTGGCGTCCCCACCTGCCCGGGCCCTTGCTGGTGGTGCTGCTGGCGACTGCCGCCTCGGGGTTGCTGCACCTGGATCGGCAGGGGGTGGCGATGGTGGGCACGATTGAGGCGGGCCTGCCCGCTTTGGTACTGCCGACGGGATTGACGCTGGCTAGCTGGCAACCGCTGATGCTCGGCGCTGTCGGCATCGCCCTGGTGGGTTACTCCGACAACATGTTGACGGCGCGCTCCTTCGCCCAGCGCCACGGGGAGCGGATTGATGCCACCAAGGAGTTGGTGGCCCTTGGGGTCACCAATGTGGCCACCTCGCTGTTCCAGGGGTTCCCGGTCAGCAGCAGCAACACCCGCACGGCCCTGGCGGACGCCATGGGGGCCCGCAGTCAGCGCTATGCGCTGGTGGCCCTGGTGGTGGTGCTGGCTGTTTTGCTTTGGCTGCGGCCCCTGCTGGCGTTGTTCCCGCGGCCGGTGTTGGGGGCCCTGGTGGTGTTCGCCGCTCTGCAACTGATTGATATCGATGCTTTTCGGAGATTGCAGCGTTTTAAGCGCAGTGAATTTTTGTTGGCCCTGGTGACCCTGCTTGGGGTGTTGTACAGCGGCATTCTCTCCGGTGTGGTGGTGGCGGTGGGTTTGTCCGTGCTGGATCTGTTTGCTCGCGTCGCCCGTCCCCACGACGCGGTGCTGGGGGAAGTGAGGGACCTGGCCGGTTTCCACGATGTCAAGGACTGGCCGGGGGGCAGCACCGTGCCTGGCCTGGTGCTCTATCGCTATGACGCGCCCCTCTGTTTTGCCAATGCCAATGACTTCGAGAGTCGGGCCCTGGCGGCGATCGCCGCCGAGGTGGAGCCCGTGCAGTGGTTCGTGCTGAATGCCGAGGCGATCATCGAGTTGGACATCACCGCGGCCGACATGCTCGCTGAGCTGGCCCAGGAGCTGCAGCAGCGGGGGATTCGTTTCGCCATGACCCGCGTCAAGCAGGGTTTGTTTCACGAACTCGAAAGGGCGGGTCTGGTGGCCCGTCTCGGTTTCGATGCCTTTTATCCAACGATTCCGGTGGCGGTGGCCGCCTTTCGGGCCCAGGGCTCCGCGCGGCCGACCGGCGCCCCCGGCTGATCCCCCGTCAGAATGAAGTCCATCGACCCTGGATCCGATGACCTCTCCGCAAGCCCCCCTCCCCCTTGACGACGGCGCGGCGGGCACGCCAACCCAATCCCACGATTTCGAGGCCCAGAAGCAGATTCACCAGCAGATTCGCAACGATCCCGACTACGACGACTGGGAATACGGCACCGAGCCCCTGCCCCATGAGGCCTGGCTCAAGGGGCAGGCGGCGCCTGCCTCTGCTGATGCCGCCGCCGGGCCTGCCCTCTGAGCTCCCCAGGCGGGTTGCGGTCCTTGTCCCGATCTTGGCCCCAAGGGGGTGCCGCCGTCATCACCAGACTCCTGGGCGCCTTGGTGGTGTCGTCTTGGCTAGTGACGGCTTCGCCTGCTGGGGCTGCCGAGGTGCTGGAGATCCAGTTGGAGCACCTGCAAATCCCCATCAACCTGCGGCATCTGCAGCGCTGGAGTCAGGGCAATAACCAGCATTCTTTGGAGGCGGACCTGGTCAATGGGGGCTCCGACCAGGACCTCTGGCTGGGGTTGCTCAAACCGGCCAGTCGCCGCGAGCTGAAGCAGCTGCTGCGGGCCCCCTTGCTGCGGGATCTCAGCTTTGGCCGTCAGCTATTGGACAGCTGGGCCGGCGGCCAGCTGCTGGGTGAACTGGGCGAGCTCCTGACCACGGAGGCGGGCAAACCGACCACGGGTCAGCTGCAGGCCAGCCTGCGCCAACTGCTGCGGCAGCAGCAGTCGGTGTCGCTGATCGATTTGCTGGTGGCCTTGCCCGAACCCCATCTGAAACTGCGCCTGGATGGCTTGTTGGAGCTGGCGGCCCAGTGGCGGCGCCAGTTGGGGCAGCAGCGCCACGCCCTGTCCAATCTGGCTTTGATGGGATTGCCCCCACGCCGGGCCGAACCGCTGGACGAGGCGGATGGCCCCCCGGCCCATCTGCAGCGCCTCAGCCTGGTGGTGCCCCATCGCCCCAATCCCCTGCCGGTGGAGATCTGGGCGTCGGCGCAGCCAGGGCGGGCCGAGCGGCCCTGGCTGCTGCTGCTGCCGGGGTTGGGGGGCAACGCCGACCAATTGAGTTGGCTGGCCAGTGCCCTGGCCCAGCGGGGCTGGACCACGGTGGCGCTGCAACATCCCGGCAGCGACTCGGCGGCCCTCAAGGCCAGCCTGGCCGGGCAACGGCCGCCGCCGGGGGCGGAGGTGCTGGCTGAGCGCCTGGCGGATGTCAAGGCTTTGCTGGCTGCCCAACGGGCCGGTGGGCTGCCGGTGCAGGGGGATGGGATGGTGCTGTTGGGCCATTCGTTGGGGGGAGTTACCGCCCTGATGGCGGCGGGCTTGAAGCCGGAGCCGGGCCTGGACCGCCGTTGTGCGCGGGCCGTGGATCGACTGCCCATTACCAACCTGTCGCTGCTGTTGCAATGTCAGCTGCCGGCGGCGGCGTTGCCGCCGGCCCTGCCGCGCCCGGCGGAGCTGCGGGGGGTGGTGCTGTTCAACAGTTTCGGCTCGCTGTTGTGGCCCGAGCGGGGCCTGCGCGAGCTGCGGGTGCCCGCCCTGCTGGTGGGCGGCAGCCTGGATCTGGTGACGCCACCGCTGCAGGAGCAACTGGAGCTGTTCCTGCCGGTGGGGCACCCCCGCAGCCGCTTGGCGCTGGTGCAGGGGGGCAGCCATTTTTCGCCCCTGCGCCTGGCGCCGGGCGATGAGGCGCTGTTTCGGCTGGGGTCTGATTGGGTGGGGGTGGAACCGGAGGCGGTGCAGGGGTTGTTGCTGGGCATGACCAGCGACTTTTTGGATTCGCTGGCGGGGGCGGCGGCGAGGCCGCCTACGCCTGTGTCGTCGCAGCGGCTATTGCACCGGGGGGTGACGGCCTATGTGCTGGATCCGGCCGCGGCGGCCCGCTGGCGGGGGCGTTGAGGGGGGGGTCAGCAACAGGAGGCTGCTGGTGCCGGTGTTGGGGCTGGTGGCGGTGTTGGTGCCGCGACCGGTGTTGGGGCTGGGGCTGGTGCCGTTGATGACGGGTTTTTGAAGGGCGAGAGGCTGCCGCAACCCGGGAAGGGTCCGAAGTGGCGGCTGAAGTCGCCAATGAAGTCAAAGTGCTCGTGGAAGCGGCTTTGGTGGAGCAGGCGATAGGTGTTGCCACACACTGGCAAAGTCCTGCCCGTTTCGAGGACATGGTGGTGGTCCAGGGGGAAGCGATCGGGGTGCTGCGGCAGCGTGCCGCGATAGATCACGGCTTGGCCGTAGTCCTCGCAAGCCTCCTCCAGGCCGTTGATTTTGAACAGCCGATAGGTGGCTGATTCGAAGCGGGCCAGGCCCACCAGGGGCGCCAGTTTTGCATCGGTGATGCTGATGGGGTGATTACTGACTAGACGGGGATCTGGGAAACCCGCTGATCTGGCCATGTGCAGGAAGTCTTGCCAGTAAAGGGCGCCCCCCAGGCACTCGCCGTAAAGCACGGGATGATTGCGCAGGGCATCGGGCAGGCGCCGATCTGTATAGACATCGGCGAAATAAAACTCACCACCAGGTTTAAGCAATCGCTGCACACCTTGGAGCACCGCGGCCTTGTCGGTGGAGAGGTTGAGCACACAATTGGAGATGATCACATCGAAGCTTTCAGACTCCAGGTCCAAATCTGCGAGCTTCTCGATGGTGCCATTCAGGAAGGAGACATTGGCGTAGCCGAACTGCTGGGCATGGAATTCGGTGTATTGACGGGCAATGGCAAGTTGTTCAACCGTCATGTCGACGCCGACGATGGAGCCCCCGGGCCCGACAAGTTGGGACAAAAGGTAGGCATCGCGACCGGAACCACTGCCCAAATCAAGAATGCGGCAGCCGCTGAGCTGGGCTGGGCAGACCAGGCCACAGCCGTAATAACGGCTACTGACCTCTGGATGCACTTTGGCCAGCAGGGGCCTCAGCCAGGCAGGCACAGCATCGGCATCGCAGCAGGCTGTGGTCTTGAGATCAGCGCTGCTGCTCAGTTCTTGGCCGTAATAGGCTTGAACGGCTGCTTGCATCGTCATCGGCAGAGCTTGGGATGTGGAGATCATTTCAGTGTAATCCTAAGTCGGGATTCCTGAAAAAAACAACCAGCCAGGCAGCTTGATTTAAGCCAAGCGCCAGGTGTCAGACAACCATTCAGTTCGGCTATGCAGTGATCAGTTGTTCTCTTGTAACAAGCCGCCAAATGTGCATAAGCACCATCCATGAGGATGCGGACCGCTGCCATGCGTAAAACCAAGCAGAAATAAAGACAAAAAAGAGGCGGAGGAGCCTCCGGATTTTCTCGGCACACATCACCAGAAACGCCATGGAGATTGAGGTTTCTGCACCTTTCGCAAGCCGAGCCATGATCAGCCTGAGCGAATACTTCCGCTTCCCTGATCCAAACACTCCCTCAACCTCGTTCCGTCTACGCTGGTCTGCGCTGAGCTGCTGCTTGTGGGCCTCATTGATCTCGGGATTTTTCGGCGGTCTCCCTAATCTCTTGCCTGATAGCCGTATGTTGTTCCTCGTGCAGAAGTTTCTATTCTTGATGTTGATGTAGATGCGATCGGCACAGATTCTCTCGGGGTAGCAACCGTATTCTTGCTTGTACTTTTTGGCTTGTGGAATCAGATCCTCAGACTCATTATAAGGATCCCAGCTAATTCTGTGCAAGAATGCAAAACCATTCCTTACAGAAACGCTGATCTTAGCGCCGAATTCCCAGGCGGCCCTTGCCTTGCCACGCGCGATGGGACGAACCTGTCGCTGAACCAAGTTTACAATTCGGTCGGGAATGCTATGCTTATTACTGTAGAGCAGAATACTTTGTTGGCGGTATAGTTCGCTAATCACTAAAAGTTTCTGCCACCAATGGGTCTTGAGATCTGAAAGCCTTGCCCCAGAAGCGATCAGGGCATCGATGGCATCTAGATTTCGCTGCAGGTATTCGAGTTGACGACGAATTACTGCTGTGATTTTACGGTGACGAGGCTTCTTCTGTTTAGCAACATTGAGGAAGTTTGCGCGCGCTTTGCCGCGATTATAACGTGGACGATGACCTCCAAGACCTGACCGTTTCTCTATTAGATCATCTATGATTCGCTCAGTCGATTCTCTTGCTTCATTCAATAACTTCAGATCTGTTGGGAAGGTGATGTCGGCTGGCGTACAAGAGGCATCGATGCTAAGCGTTCCCCAGTTCTTGCCCTCCGGCCAATCTACAGGCTTCACAAGTTCGTCGAGTGAGAGCTGCTTTCCAGCATCAGCATCTGGATCGTCAGAGTCGTCATCGTTTGGGAGTGACGCCACGGCTTCCATCACCATAGCTTTACCGCGTTCTACGATCAGTTCCGTGATTCGATTGAGATCTTCCTCCGTGAATCGCTTGCGGAAATGAACCATCATCGATGGATCAAATGGTGTTTTGCTTGAATATCCGGCAAAGCCAAGAAAAAACTGCATATAAGCATTTTCTCGGATCTGTTCAACAGTCTCCTCATCGCTTAAGCCAAGTCGCTGCTTGATGAACAGTGCGCCAAACGCAAGGCGTGCAGGCT
>JBILDB010000143.1:0-6084 GCA_044352805.1 Cyanobium sp. | reverse complement strand
AATCCAGGGCAGCCATCCCCACGAGGGTCTGGAGCTGCGGCTTGGAATCGTGGCCTGCCTGATGGTGGCGGGGGCGATTGGCGGCGGCAGCCTCAGCCGCGACGCCAACCACCCGGACCGCCGCCCCCCCAAGGACACTTTGCGATCGGCCAGCGCCCTCTGCACCGGCATCTTTGCGGTGGTAGTCACCCTCACCTTCTTACATAGCGGCCTGGATCAGGCCCGCACCGTCTCCAGTCGGCTGAGCACGGCGCTGACAATTCTGGTGATGGCTTTGACGGGCCCGGGCTGGCTGGTGCACCTGCTGGGCAGTAGCTGGTGGGGGAAGGGTGGGGGTGGAGGGAGGTGAGTGGAAGGGCTCTGAATTGGACGATTTTCTTGATACCAGGGACTTACTTGAAGCGGCTCCAGATTAATCAGAAGCCGTGACTTGTCCTCAAACTGCAACAACCCCTTGAGCGTGTCATCGTCGGGGCAGTCAGCCAGCCGCAACCCACCCCGTGGTCGCCAGCGACAAGCTTTTTTACTGGTTGTTCCAGCAGCGCGCCGAACGCCTCCAGCCCTTGGTGGCCTCGCTGCTGCCGCAGATGGAGGGTTACGTGTTCAGTGCGCCGGTGCTCAAGGAAAGGGAATACCGGCTCGATGGCCTGTTTCTGCCGCCCGCCGATCAGCCTGAATTGCCGGCGTTGATCCTTGAGGCCCAGATGGGGCCCGATCCGGAGTTCCTGCTGCGGCTCAATGCCGAAACAGGGTGTTTGCTGCAGCAACAGCAGCGCCAGGGCCGTCCGATCCGCCATTGGCAGGTAGTGGTGATTTGCCCGTCGCGCCAGCTCAATTTCGGTGATCCCACCCCGGTAGAAGAGTTTGTGGAGAGACGGGTGGTGTGGATCGAACTGCTGAGCGAGCGGTTGCCGCCAGGCGCCCCTCCCCTACAACGGGCGCTCGGGATGCTGCTGCTGCCTGAAGCACGGCTGCCCGCCTGCGCGGCGTTGATTCGAGCCGAAGCCGCGGGCACCAGCCTGGGGGCCGAGATCGATGATGTGATCGCCGCTATCCTGGTCTCACGCTTTAGCGGCCGCACCGTTCCCGAGATCTGCGCCATGGGTGGCATCACCATCGACGACTTCTCCAGCAGCGTCGCCTACCGCGAAATCTTTGGGCTGGGCCGCCAAGAAGGCCGCCAGGAGGGTCGGCAGGAGGGCCGCCAACAAGGCCGCCAGGAGGGCCGTCAGGCCGAAGCCGCCGCTCTCACCCTGCGTCTGCTCCAACGCCGCTGCGGTTCGCTTAACCCCAACCAGCAGGCCCGCATTGAGGCCCTGCCCCTCAGCGCCCTTGAAGCCCTGGCCGATGCCCTGCTCGATTTCCAGGGTCCTGAGGATCTAAAGGCTTGGTTGAACAGCCACGCCAGCTAAGCCTGTCGCGCTTCTGGAGCTGCGGAAGTGCTGGCGGTAGCCTTGGTGCTAATTTAATAGAAAGATTCCCGCTGCGAAGAGTGTGCCGCCAACGAGATATTATATGAAATCCTGAACAGGCTTGCGAATCATGAGGGCTACGAATTAATGGCTAATCCTGAGCTGTAACTTGACTCGTGTCAACTAATGTATGCAAAATAGCACAAATGCTTTAAGGCCAGTGTTTACTGGATGTAGTCCGACAAGACCCACCTCTCCGCCTACCTCCCAGCAATTCCAGAACCAGCTGAACGAAGTAGTCGAGAGACACAAATCCAGCCGCAAAAGCGAAGAATCCCAGGAACTGATCTTCAGCCAAGCCCTTTACAGCCAATACATCACCCCCGCCAAGCACTGGCTTTTCGCCTCGGCTCACCTACTCGTAGCTCCAACCCTCACCCCCCCCGACCAGCCAAACTGATCCCCGGCCGCCAAGCCCCCCGCCCATGACACCAGCCAGCAGCTCCGTGCCCAACGCGATCCAGACCAAGCCTGTTAACCCCTATCAGGTCTGGCTGCGCAGCGTGCCGGTCAAATGGCGGGTGCTGTTGGCGGTGGCGCCATTTACGTTGCTGTTTGGGCTGTTGGAGGTGCTATTTCACCAGCTGGGTTGGGAGTTATGGAAATTCGACTCCCTGACGGGCTCGTTGCTGGGGGCCGCCAGTTTCATCCTGGCCCTGGTGTTGGGCGGCACCCTCAGCCAGTACAACGCCAGTGAGGACATGGTTCTGGAGCTGGTGAACGAGGCGGAAGCCATCAACGACCGGCTGGCTGTCAATGGGGCGGCGGCCCCCGATCTTGATGCCGTGCGGATTCGTTTGGCCTTGGTGGCGGCCCTGGAAGCGATTCGCCTCTGGTTGCTCAAGCAGGCCCCCTGGGATGGGGTGCAGACCGCCATGAATCAGTTGAACGGCAGCCTGGCCGCATTGGAGGCTGCTGGCCGCTCGGATGCCAACAATCCCAGCCTGGCGAATCTGGCCAAAATTCGCCTGTTGCTTAGCCGCATAGCCAGCAACCGCGACCATGACTTCATCGCCCCCGCCTATGCGTTGCTGGAGCTTTTTTTGTTCGGGGTTGTAATCGCCCTTTTGCTGATTGGCGCTGATAATTTTGGTGAAAATCTTGTGGTTTCAAGCTTTCTTTTCACGTCTTTTCTCTATCTTTTGTTTCTGATTCGCGATCTTGATAATCCCTTTGAATACGACGGCAGCAGCAGTGTTGATGTCGACCTGGCCCCGCTAGAGCAATGCGAGCAACGCTTGCGCCAGCTGGGGCCGGCTCAGGGCTCCGCCGCGTGATAACTGCTGCGCACCAGGGGGCCACTGCGCACCTGATCAAAGCCCAGGCGGCGGGCCGTAGCGGCTAGGGCCTCGAACTCTTCGGGTTGCCAGTAGCGATCCACTGGCATGTGGGCCAGCGAGGGCCGCAGGTATTGGCCCAGGGTGAGGCGCTGGCAATCGACGGCCCGCAGGTCCGCCATCGCCTCCTCCACCTCCGCCGCCGTTTCGCCCAGCCCCAACATCAAGCCAGACTTGGTGGGAATATGTGGTGCCTGCTGCCTGGCCGCCGCCAGCAGGCCCAGGGAGCGCCGGTAGGTGGCGCCGCGGCGCACCTCACCCTGGAGCCGCTGCACCGTTTCCAAGTTGTGGTTGAAGCACACCGGCTCTGCCGCCAGCACCAACGCCAACCGCTTCGCCTGGGCCGCCCTGCCCTCCGCCTCATCGCGGTGACCGCCCCAGAAATCAGGCGTCAACACCTCGATTTGCACGTCCGCATCCCGGCGCCGGATCGCCGCCATCGTGCCGGTGAACAGGCAGGCGCCGTGGTCTTCCAGGTCGTCGCGGGCTACGGCCGTCAGCACCACATAGCGCAACTTGAGGGCGCTCACCGCCTCGGCCACCCGCTCGGCCTCGGCCGCATCAAAGGGCACCGGGGCCTCGCCCTTATCCACCTGGCAGAAGGCACAGCTGCGCGTACATACCGGCCCGCCCAATAAAAATGTGGCCGTGCCGGCCGCGTAGCACTCGGCCCGGTTGGGGCAGCGGCCCTCCTCGCAGATGGTGTGCAATCGCTGCTGGCGCACCACGGCCTGCACCCCCTCCAGGGCGGAGGCATCCCCCACCGGCCGCCGCAGCCATTCGGGCAGGCGTTCACTGGGCAGTTGGTCGCTGTAGCGGGTCTTGGATTGGGCCATGGGCGGGGGATTCATTCCACGGGGCGACGGCCCTCAAGGGCGCGGGCCAGGGTCACCTGATCGGCGTACTCCAGCTCACCACCCATCGGCAAACCGTAGGCAATTCGGCTCACGCTGGTGAAGGGTTTGAGCAGCCGGGCCAGATAAAGGCTGGTGGTGTCTCCTTCGACACTGGGGGTGAGGGCCAAAATCACCTCTTGAATTTCCTCCTGGTCGACGCGGCGCACCAGGGGCTGGATTTTGAGCAGCTCGGGGCCGACTCCATCCATGGGCGAAATCAGGCCCCCCAGCACGTGATAGGCACCGTGATATTCCCTGGTTCGCTCCATCGCCAGCAGATCGCGGGAATCGGCCACCACGCAGATCTGGCCATTGCGACGCTCCTCCTGGCGGCAGAGATCGCAGAGGGGTTCGGCGGAAAGGTGGAAACAGCGCTGGCATTCGCCCACCTGGCTGCGGGCGGCCAGCAGGGCATCGGCAAAGGCCTGTATCTGCTCCTCCGGCTGGCGCAGCAGGTGCAGGGCCAGCCGTTGGGCCGTACGTGGACCGATGCCGGGCAGCCGCTCGAACTGGTCGATCAACTGGGCCAGGGGTCGGGTGAAACCGCTCAGGGTTGTACCGCCAGTGGCTGGAATCTAGGCAAACGGGCGTCGGGCCAGAATGGTGCTGCTCTCATCACCGGTCCATGGCTGCACCCACCGCCCGTGCCCTCCCGCTGGCGATCGCATCCCCCTGGGGACTATCGCTCGCCAAGCCGCTGCTGGCCTTGCTGCTGGCGGTGACGCTGGCCCTGGGGGCGTCCGGCTGCAGTGCCATAGCCGCCGGCCTCAACACCTTCCAGAGCCCCGACGGGCGCTACGCCTTTCTTTATCCCACCGGCTGGAGCCGCGTGCAGGTCAACGGCGGCCCCCAGGTGGTCTTCCACGATTTGATCAACAGCGATGAAACCCTCTCGTTGGTGATCTCCGAGGTCAACAGCACCAACGAACTGGAAAGCCTGGGCAGCGCCGTGGCCGTGGGCGAGAAGCTGGGCCGCATCGTCATCGCCCCCGAGGGCAGCGGTCGCCAGGCCGAATTGGTCAAGGCGGCCGAACGGCAGCAGGGCGGCCGGACGTTTTACGACCTCGAATACAGCGTGCACCTGGCCGATCGCACCCGTCACGAGCTGGCCACCGTGGTGGTGGATAGGGGTCGCCTCTACACCCTGGCCACCAGCACCAACGAGGCGCGCTGGCCCAAGGTCAAGCCCCTGTTTGAGCAGGTGATCGCCTCCTTCCGCCTGCAGATTTGACGATGGCAGGTCCAGGCTGCCTGGCCTCCGATCCGGTTGTCGTCTTAGGCGCTGGGCTCACCGGAGGCCTGATCGCCCTGGCCCTGGCCCGCCTCGGCCTAACCGTGATCCAGGTGGCACCGCCCAGCCAGGAGACGGGTTCAACAGCCACAGCCCTCAGCTACGGCAGCCTGAGCTTGGGCAGCAGCGGCCGCGCTTGGCGGAACCTCGAACGCCTCCATGGCCCCCTGGGCTGGACCAGCTGCGGCCTCAAGCTGCACGACCGGGGCTGGCTGGGGCGGCGGCTGACCCTGCCGGCCAGCCGGGTCGATGGACCCACGCTGATGGCTTGCCTTCCCAGGGCCCTGGCGGCGGCCGGGGTGCAGCAACGGCAGGCCCTTGTCCAGGGGCTGGAGGCGGGGGCCACTGGCGGCTGGCGGCTACTGCTGTTGGACCTGCCGCCAACCAGCCAGCGCCAAGGGCCCCCTGGCGAGGCCCTGGGGCTGGCCCCATTGGGGCTGCCCCCATCGGAGCTGCCCCCAATTGGGGCTCCCCCTCTGGGGGCTTCAATTCTTGAGGCGCGGCAGGTGGTGCTGGCGGCCGGCGCCGGCTGTCTGGATCTCTGGCCGCCCCTGGCTCGTCAACTGGGGATCAGCTGGGCGGGGGTCCTGGCTTTGGAGACCAACCCGGGCAATAACCCCTGGCTGGGGCAAGTTGCCAAGGGTCGTTTGGTGTTGAACCAGCAGGAGCAGCGCCTTGGATTAGAAGATCAGGCTGGCTGGCTGGCCGAGGAGCGCTGGATTGTTGATGCCAGCGCCGCCCCCTGGGGTCCGCAGGGGGTGCTGCTGGGCCAGATCAGCCTGGTGCGGCCCCTCGATGGCACTAGGCAGGCCCCAGACCCCGCCAAGATGGAGGAGCGATTGCGCCAGGGCCTGCAGGGGTGGGATCCCCAGCTAGCCGCATTGGTAGGCACCTACCGGCAGATACCGGTGGCCTTTGGCCTCCAGGGTCGGGCCC
Source organism: Cyanobium sp. (assembly GCA_044352805.1). Taxonomy (GTDB): domain Bacteria; phylum Cyanobacteriota; class Cyanobacteriia; order PCC-6307; family Cyanobiaceae; genus Cyanobium. The sequence goes on along the minus strand of JBILDB010000143.1, from coordinate 152 downwards.
TGGTCGGTCCGGTGCCAGGGGCCCCGGGGCTTTGGACCTTTACGGGCTTTCGCAGTCCCTTCTCAACTGCTCCCCTGCGGGCCGCCCAATTGGCCCAATCCTTGGCCGCCAACTTGACGAACCGGACCCAGCCAAACGTCAGCTGAATATAT
>JBILDB010000142.1:0-6115 GCA_044352805.1 Cyanobium sp. | reverse complement strand
TTGGCCACCCGCAGCCTGGTTCCGGTATCAACGCCGGCGGGAATGTTGAGGCGCAATGTCTTGACTACTTCTCTGAGGCCCTGACCCCTGCAGCTACCACAGGGATCGGCAATCATTTCGCCCGTGCCCTCGCAGGTGGGGCAGTCGGCCACCTGGGTGAAAGTACCGAAAGGGGTGCGTGTGGCCCGCCGCACCTGACCAGCGCCATCGCAGCTGGTGCAACCGGTGGGGGCACTGCCCTCTGTGGCACCTGAGCCCTGGCAAGTGCTGCAGGTTTCCAGATGGCGTACCTGCACCTCCTTCTCGATGCCGGCAATGGCCTCGCTGAAGCTGATCGAGAGATCTAGCCGCAAATCGTTGCCTTGGCGAGGACTGCGGCGGCGGGGGCCGCCACCTCCACCAGCGCCAGCTCCGCCACCAAACCCGCTGAAAAAGGTCTCGAAAAGATCGGCGAAACCTCCCATGTCCCCCATATCGGGCATGCCAGCACCTCCCAGGCCGGCCTCGCCGAACTGGTCGTAACGGGCCCGCGTCTGAGGATTGCTCAGCACCTCATAGGCCTGGCCGACCTCCTTGAATTTTTCCTCGGCCGCCGGATCCTTGTTGACGTCAGGGTGATATTGGCGCGCCAGCCGCCGATAGGCCCGCTTGAGGGTGTCCGGATCGGCATCTCGGCGAACTCCCAGCAGCTCGTAATAATCCGCCATCAGCCGGCCTGCTCAGCAGGCCCCAGATCGGCGCCGTTCAGGGGCGCGCCACCTGGGCCCGGTCCCATGGACACCTTTACCAAGGCATGGCGCAGCACGCGGCCGTTGAGGTGGTAGCCACGCTGCAGCTCCTCAATGACGACATCCTCCGGATGCTCCTGGCTGGGCTCCCTTAGCACGGCCTCATGCAAGGTGGGGTCGAAAGGCTCGCCTTCGACCCGCATGGGGGAAACGCCCAATTGCTTGAACACATCCACCAGTTGCTTGTAAAGATTTTGATAGCTGCGATGCAAGCCCTGGGCTTCCTCGCTCTGGGGATTGAGCTGCTGGCGGGCCCGGTCGAAGTTGTCCACCACAGGCAGAATTTCACTGAGGGTGGAGCAGGTGATCTTGAGGCGCAGATCGTCCTGGTCGCGGCTCTGGCGTTTACGGAAGTTGTCGAAGTCTGCGGCGATGCGCATGTACTGGCCCTTGAGGCTCTCGTTTTCGGCCTGCAGGGCCTCCAAACGCGCATCCAAGTTGGCACCGCCGCCAACGACCTGGGCCGCTTCCCCCCCCCCTGGCTCTGAGCTGGCGCCTGCTGCCTCGTTACCCTGGTCAGCCTCCGATCGCTCGCCGGGCGAAATCTCTGAAATAGCCGGCTCGCCGGCACCCTGCTGGGGCGAGCCAGGGGCCGGATCCCATCCAGAATCCGCTGCGTGGGCCTTGGGGATGGTCGGCTGCTCTTGATGGGAGTCGCCAACGCTTGGGAAATCGCCGCTCATACTGCCTGGGCACGAAATGTCGGATGGATCCATGTTGAAGGCCAGAGGCGCCAGGCCACAAGCTGCGGAAGCCCGCACCTCCGTCAGGTTCCCAAGCATCGACCTAGAATTGGCAAGGTAGAATGATTTTTGATTACCCCAATAGTCAAGTATCTTCTGAGCGATAGTCCTTCGCTCCTCCCTGTCGCCTCCGCCGAGTGGATGAGTCCGCCATGAATCACGACACCCTTTCAACGCGGCCAGAAGATGCAAATCGCACGTCTCTATTTAGCGACTTAGATTTCGGCAAAGCAGTCACGACGGCCGACACTGAAAACACGGACGACGCTGGCGAAGATCTAGAGGCCAGTGGTCGAGAAGAAAATAATTCTCTCATTCTTAATCTGGTTGATCGCATTCTCATTGAAGCCTTGATGATGAAGGCAAGCGATATCCATATGGAGCCACAGGATGACAGATTGCTGATTCGCTTTCGCATGGATGGCGTACTGCGTGATATAGAAAGCTTGCCCAAAAAAATAACGCCAGCAGTCACATCTAGAGTCAAGATCATGGCGGATCTTGATATTTCGGAGCGTCGACTTCCGCAGGATGGCAGGATTCGGCGCAGCTACCGCGGCCGCAGCACCGATTTCCGCATCAGCACCCTGCCCGGACGCCATGGTGAAAAAGTAGTGATGCGACTGCTTGACAACATAGCCACCCAGGAGGGACTCGATGGCCTGATCACCGATGCACGTGTCAGGCAGCTTGTGCGCAGCATGGGTAGTAAACCCTTTGGGATGATCCTGGTGACGGGCCCGACAGGGTCAGGAAAGTCCACGACCCTCTACGCCCTGATTGCTGAACGCAACGATCCTGCTATCAATATCTGCACCGTGGAAGATCCAATTGAATACAGCCTACGGGGTATCACCCAAACTCAAGTTAATCGTGAAAAGGGCTACGACTTCAGCGTGGCCCTTCGGGCTTTCATGCGTCAAGACCCGGATGTGCTCTTAGTCGGCGAAACCCGTGATATCGAAACGGCCAAGACCGCCATCGAAGCCGCCCTCACCGGTCACCTGGTGCTCACCACCCTTCACTGCAATGACTCGGTCAGTGCCTTCGCACGACTCGACGAGATGGGTGTTGAACCCTTTCTTGTCAGCGCTTCCTTGCTAGGGGTGGTCTCCCAACGGCTGGTACGCAAACTTTGCAGCGATTGCCGTATTCCACACCAGCCTGGCGAAAATGAGTTAGCCCACTTCGGCATGATGGGAACCAACGAAAGCATCCCCCATTTCTTTCGTGCCTGCACCGTGGCTGCCGGATCAGAGGGAGCCTGCCCGCGATGCAATGGCCGAGGCTATTCTGGCCGGGTGGGAGTGTACGAGGTGCTCACCATGACGGAGTCTCTGGCGACCGCTGTTTCCAGAAGAGCCAGCACCAATGAACTACGTCGACTCGCCATCGAAAGTGGCATGAAAACCCTGCTTGGTTATGGCCTCGAGCTGGTTCGGGTGGGCTTGACCAGTCTCGAAGAAGTTGAACGCATGCTGCTCACCGATACGGGCCTGGAATCCGAACGCCAAGCCAGGGCCCTCAGCACCCTCACCTGCAAAAGTTGCGGAGCAGGTCTCCAAGACGAATGGTTGGAATGCCCCTACTGTCTCGCAACACGGAGTTAGGTCGATGAATGAAGTGATGATCGAAGATCTGATGGTCGACCTAGTCAAGGCTGGTGGTAGTGATCTCCATTTGGCCGCAGGTCAACCCCCCTATGGCCGTTTCAATGGCAAGTTGCGTCCGATCCACGAGGAATCTCTTACAGATGATGATTGCAGTCGGTTGATTTTCTCGCTGCTCAGCAACGCCCAGCGCAAGCAACTGGAACAGAACTGGGAACTAGATTGTTCCTACGGGCTTCGCGGAGTTGGGCGCTTTCGGATTAATGTTTATCGTCAACGTGGCACCTACGCTGCCTGTTTGCGTGCTTTGGGCAGCCACATCCCCAGCCTTGCCGAGCTGGGCTCCTCCCCGATCATCGAGCAGGTGTGCCGTTCGCCCCGCGGACTGGTGTTGGTGACGGGACCGACTGGATCAGGCAAATCAACAACGCTTGCTTCGGTGCTGAATCAAATCAACCAGACGCGATCAGAACACATCATTACCATTGAAGACCCGATCGAGTTTACCTATAAAAATGTCAAATCGATCATTCATCAACGGGAAGTCAACGAAGACACCCGCAGCTTTGCCAACGCCCTGCGTGCCGCCCTACGGGAAGATCCCGACGTGATTCTGGTCGGTGAAATGCGAGACCTTGAAACCATTCAACTTGCCATTACCGCAGCCGAAACTGGCCACTTAGTGCTTGGCACTTTGCACACCAGTTCCGCATCCCAGACCGTTGACAGGATGGTTGACGTTTTCCCCACGGGCCAGCAAGCCCAAATCCGGGTACAATTGAGCAGCAGTCTGTTGGCTGTGTTCAGTCAAACCCTATGTACTAACACTACAATCATCAAAGGATCTTTTGGGCGTGTAATGGCCCAGGAAATCATGGTGAATACCCCTGCCATCGCCAACCTGATCCGCGAAGCCAAGACAGCTCAGATCTATTCACAAATCCAAACAGGGGCCAATCAAGGAATGCAAACCTTGGAAAGGGCTCTGGCAAAATTGGCACAGGAAGGACGTATCAGCAAGGCGGAAGCGCTGGCCAAGTCTGGGCGATCCGATGAACTGGAACGGCTATTCCTATTGGCTGAATAAGTGACTGTCAACTAACCCTACCACTCAATATCTAGTATCCGCCCATGCCCAACTTTACGGCAACTTACAGAACCAAGTCTGGTCAGCAGCGCGAGTTCAGGCTGGAAGCCGAGAATCCGGCGGCAGCCCGCCGGGTGCTGCGGCGCCGAGGGGTGACGTACACAACCCTCAGTCGCTCTCGCAGCCTCACCCCTGTTGATCAAAAGCCAAGGGACCCGGAGGGCTGGAAACGTTGGCTGGAAAAACCAGTCACCATCAGCGACAAGGCGATTTTTGCCAACAAATTGGCAGCGATGGTTAATGCAGGGGTACCAATTCTTCGCGGTCTTGATATGATTCAAAGAGAGCAAAAGCCGCCTCTATTTCGCAGGGCTCTTAAAAGTATGATTCAGGATGTGAATCAGGGTGAAAGCCTGGCAAAGGCTATGCGGAATTGGCCACGGGTGTTCGACAATCTCACTATTGCCATGGTCGAAGCCGGTGAAGCCGGTGGCGTCCTCGATGACACCCTACGTCGGCTGGCCTTGCTACTAGAGCAGAACTCCAAACTTCAGAACCAAGTCAGAGGGGCTCTTGGCTACCCCGTTACAGTTTTTGTAGTGGCCATTCTAGTATTTCTTGGCATGACAATATTCCTGATTCCAAGCTTTGCCAATACCTTCAAGTTGCTCAATGCAGAACTTCCCGCTTTTACTCTTTTCATGGTCACCCTAAGTGACTTTCTTCGCTCTGCCGGTGCCCTGCTGCTCATTGCAGCCCTCATACTGGCCTTCGTCTTTCTTGCCCGCTTTTACCAAACACCTTTCGGGCGCCGACAGATTGATGGACTGATGCTCAAAATGCCACTATTTGGCGACCTGATTCAAAAAACAGTTACTGCCCAATTCTGCCGAACTTTGGCTTCCCTCTCTAAAGCCGGCGTGCCTATTTTGATGGCTCTGGATCTTCTCTTTGAAACCACGAGTAATAGTGTCATGAGTGATGCCATCAAAGCCAGCCGACAGGACGTCAGTGAAGGGGTGCCGCTGAGCGTCGCATTAGGCAGCAAAAATTTATTCCCCGAGCTGGCCATCGGCATGCTTGGGGTGGGTGAGGAAACCGGGAATATGGATGCCATGCTTTCTAAGGTGGCCGACTTTTATGAGGACGAAATCAGCACCAAAATCAAGCTGCTTACTTCCCTGATCGAACCCGCCATGATTGTCTTGGTTGGCGGAATCGTGGCGGCCATTCTACTGGCAATGTACTTGCCGATGTTCTCAGTGTTCGAAAATATTCGCTAGCTCAATGCTCAATACTGCTGCGCATCAGCCGCTAAAGCACCACCGACTAACCAGCCACTAGTCCAGCAATGCTGAAAATTGAAACCGCCGGTCACCCCATCCACATCCAGCACCTCGCCGGCAAAATAAAGCCCCTTCTGGGATCGACTTTCAAAGGTGGTTGACTGAAGTTCAGCTAGGGGCACACCGCCGGCGGTCACGAACTCTTCGCCGAAGGGGCCCCGTCCAACGACGGGGTAACGGCTGGCCCGCAGGGATTGAATTAATTGCCGCTGGATTGGACCGGAAAGATCTGCCCAGCGCAGCTCTAGGGCCACGCCCTGCCTCTCCAAAAGGGACCACCAGAGCCGCCTGCTAAGGGCGCTCCAGGGACGCCAACTGCCCAGTTGCCGGCGGGCCTGCTGGCGGCGAGCCTCGCTGAAGAGGTTCTCCAGTTCAACCTGGGACAACCCGCCGGTCCAGTCCACCTCAAGGGTGGCTTTATAACCCCATTGCCTCAATCGACGGGCCGCGAAGGCGGTCAAGCGCAAGCTGGCCGGACCACTCAGCCCCCAGTGGGTGATCAGCACAGCACCCCGCTGCAGCATTTCCCCAGCCCCCTGGC
>JBILDB010000141.1:0-6124 GCA_044352805.1 Cyanobium sp. | reverse complement strand
AACGCCTGGGGCTGAGCCGGGTCGTACAGCGGTCGCCCGGCCTCACCGCCATCACTGAAGCGATCCGGCAGGATTTGGTAAAAAATGTGGTCGTTCCAATGCACCGGGCTGGCCATGACCCGGCCCCGGGGCTCCAGATCCAGCTCCTCGGTACTGGCTGGGGGGTCGTTGCTGACAGGGGTGCGGGTCATCGTCATGGCTAGTTCACACTGTTCCCAGTGTGGAGGAAATCACCGATGGCAACCAGGTATGCCTGACCAGGTATGCCTGATCAGCTAACAACCAGTAGATGTAGCCATCCCAGGCTTCTTGCATCACTTTGATCTCTGGTTAGCAGCAATGAGTCATTTACCCGCCTGAGCCGCCCGCAGCATATCGGGTTCCGCCGGCGGCAGGTTCAGGTAGCGGGGTGCAACGTCCTTCTGGCTTGATTCGCAGAGGTGGAAATAGAGATCCTCGGCCTGGCCGTAGGGATCTTTATAGATATTCTGCCAGGAATAGCCATCACTGGATACGTTGAAGGTCTTGTTGCTGCAATTCATCACCAACCAGGTGGTGCGCACCGCCTCACCGTCTGATTTCATGGCCCGTTTAAACAACCCCAGAGTGGCCCAATTCGCCGCGGTCGACACGACGGGAATGTTGCGGGCAAAATCCTTGGCGGCATCGCCACCGGGCTTGATACGACGCTTGACGCGCACAACAAAACCATTTTGAGTGCGCCGGGCCGACATCAGATTCACCCCGATGTTCTGATAAGTCCCATTCCAGTCGCCATGGGGCTGGGCCTCCGTAGTGCCGTTCAGGAGAGTGCCGCCTGCAGATCCGGAGGGAGGGAGGCCCGATTGGGAGGCCTGGGCGCGCACCGCATCAGGCAGCAGCAGGGTTGCGGCGAGAAAATACAATGTCCAAGACAGGTTAGCGGCCATGGTTGCGATCGTAAATTGGCAAACACTAGCAGAGGGATTGCTAGCTAGCTGTCCTAGCAACTACCGCAGGTTTGGCTGGGCCCTCCCCAAGGCAGGATAAGTGGCGCTCGTGTCTTGGCCAAGGATCCCAGGCTGGGTGCCGCCAGCCAGTCCGCTTCTTAAATCCCTGCCGGTAAGGCTCCTCCCATCGCCACCAACCTCTGTCTGATATGCAAACTGGTATTAGGCCGCTGTTAAGGATTTAGCAGGGTGGCGGTTATCAAAGCGATGTGTGTGGCCAAGAATCATCAACTAGATAGGTATTATTTCAGTCTATTTGTTGAATATTTGCAGTGCTCTCTCTTGGCTTTCGCCTTTAAATCCCAGTCCGGTCGTCTTCAGATCGAAGAGTCTCCATAAGCTTCGTCATCTTTCCGCGGACGCCTCTTTGCCCTGCCCCACCTACCTCGCTACCTGTAGCGTGGTAGGTGGCTTTCGCCAAGCAGCCACTCGCATGGCAATGTCCCTAGGTGGATGCCTTAGACACAACAATGCCCAGCCGCGCGGTCCTTCAGCACTCACGGTGAGTAAGGCTGCAAAGACGGCTCAACTAGCTGATCCCATCCTCATATCCAGTACATCCAGCAGCCGGACCCTGTTCCCCTTTCACTCCCTTACCCCCAACTGCCACCATCCGATAACCCAGGGCGATCTCTAAAGCCAGGGCTATGGGGAAATGGGTCGCGTCGGATTCGAACCGACGACCGATCGGTTAAGAGCCGACTGCTCTACCGCTGAGCTAGCGACCCACCCAAAATCTTACAACCCGCCCCCAGCCCGCTCTGTTCAGCCAAGCCCCAGGCTCAGGGCCCATCGTCCTGGGGTGCCGGTAGCAGCGACTCCGCTGCGGCGGGGGGCTGACCCCTTTCGGCCAGCAGGGTCGCCACCAACAGGGCCAGGGTTTGGCGGTTGCCCCCGGCCTCCCGCCAGATGGCAAGCCACTGCTGCAGTAAACCAGCCGGCGGATTGGGTTCGCCAGCGTCCGTTCCTGGCCGGTCTTCCGATCCCGCCAGCCGCTCCAGGAAGGCGCTGGCATCATCGAGGCAGGAATCGCCAGCCCCGAAGCCATCGAGGCGGGGATCGAGGGCCGCCAGGAGTATTTCGAGCTCGGGGCTGCTCAGGCTGGGCAGGGGGTCTGGACTCATGCGGCCGCGGTCGGGCTGGCACCAGCCCCAAAACATTTGCTTCCCAGCATGGACCCGCACCCCTCAGCGGCGCCGGGAAGGGGCGCCGGCCAGGTGGTGCACGGCATGGATCACCACCCCCCACAGCTCCGCGCCGCCAACCCCCTCCGCCTGGAGTGGAATCGGCAGCGTGGCGCCGTCACTGGCCAGCAGCCACAGCCCTCCCTGGCGTTGGGCCAGGCGCCGCACCACAAAAATGCCTTCGTACACCGCCACCACCACCCGCCCGGGACAGGGATTGACACTGCGGTCGATCACCAGCAGATCGCCCTCCAAGATGCCGTCGCCGCCCATGGCATCGCCGGCCACCCGCATGAAAAAAGTGGAAAGCGGCGAGGGGATCAACTCGATATTGAGATCAATGCGGGCTTCGACGTAGTCATCGGCCGGACTTGGAAAGCCGGCGGCCACCGGTTCTGCCACCAGCGCCCCCAGCAGGGCCGGCGGCGGATCCCGCAGGCAAACGGGCACCCCCAGGGGCCAATCAGGCGCCAGCTCGGGCCAAGCAACAGCCGCCTCGGACCATGACAATCCCCTCTCGGGTCCGGGATCAGCCGCCTCAGACAAAGGAGCAGCCATGGCGGGCAACAATCACAGGAAGACCCAGTTTAGTACATGTGTACTAAATCAGAGGGGATCGGCAAGGGATCCAGCCGCCAGCCCCCTCGCCCATCCAGCTCCAACAGGCGATCGTGATAAATCCGCAGACTGGGTCGATGGCCGACGCTGATCAGGCCCATGCGCCGGCGCAGTAGCTGGGCATACAACAGCTGCTCGGCCGCCCCATCGAGGGCGCTGGTGGCCTCATCGAGCACCACGAAGCTGGGCGAACAAAGCAGCAAGCGGGCAAACGCCAGGCGTTGCTGCTCACCCAAGGACAACAAACGGGGCCAATCCTGGCGAATGTTCAGATCGGGGTAGCGCCGCAGCAAATCGGGCAGCAACACCTCTCCCAGCACATGGCGTAGCTGGTCATCACTGAAGGCCGCTGGGTCCTGGGGATAACAGAGCTGCTGCCGCAGGCTGCCGAGCAGCATGTAGGGCTTCTGGGGGATGAACATCAGCTCCCCCACATGCGGCCGCTGCACCTGGCCGCTGCTGGCCGGCCATAGACCACTCACCAACCTCAGCAAGGAGGTTTTGCCGCAGCCGGAGGGGCCCATCACCAACAGCCGCTCGCCCTGCTGCAGGCAAAAGCTGAGATCGCTGATGAGCGGGCGGTCGCTACCGGGTGGAATCAGTTCCACATGGGCAAGACAAATCGACCCGGCGGACACCGCTAGGCCCTGCTGGCTCTCCCCGGGCGGGGCAGCCAGGGCGGGCCGCAGGGCCAAGGACTCCACCTCGCTTTGGAAACTCTCAAGGCGCTGGATCGAAGCCGAAAAGGCGGCCAGGCGATCAATGTTGTTGACCAGATAACTCACGGAAGCGAGCACCTGGGAAAAGGCGATACCGGCCTGGCCAAAGACACCAAAATCGACCTGGCGGGCGAAATAGAGGGGGGCAATCACCAGCCAGGGCAGAAAATCAGAAAAATCGTTATACGAAGTCTGGATCACACCGATCAGGGCCTCCCAGGTGATCAAGCGCTGGGCGTTGCTGATGGCATTACCCAGGCGCTGCAGGGCCTGCTCCCCTTCACGGGCTTCGCCGTGGTAGAAGGCAATCGACTCGGCGTTATCGCGCAACCGCACGAGGCCATAACGGAAATCAGCTTCCAGACGCAGCTGCTCACCGTTGAGGGCCACCAGCCGGCCACTGGCCAACAAAACTAAAGCGGTGCCGAAGACTGCATAAACAAGTAGCAATAATGCTAGTCGACTATTGATAGTCCAGAGCACAACAATGAAGCTGAAGAAGCTCAATACCGCCTCGAGAATGCCCACCGCAACGCTGAGGCTCGTGCCGGTGAAACTGGCCGTATCCTGGGAAATGCGCTGGTCGGGATTGTCAATTTCGCTCGGCCTAGCTGCAAGCGATGAAGTGGTTTGCTCAGGCAGACCATGGGGACCGTGGGGGCCAGCAGCGTGATCAGCAGTTGGATCAACAGCGTGATCAATAGTGAGGCCCGTATCAAGACCGGTATTCAGGCTGTAATAGGCCCGCTGGCGTAGATAAAGAGCCAGCAATCTTTGACTTAGCCACTGCCGCCAAAGCACGCCAACCCGCGGGATCAAATAAAACTGGCTGGCCCGAATTGGCAGGGCTATCATCAGGGCCAGACCATAAACCGCCACAATTTGCCAGAAGGTATCGCTCTGGTGATTAACCAGGGCATTATCGATGTTACGGACGATAAAACTAATCGCCACATTGATGCCGTTAATCACCAAAATCAACAGCACAATCAAGCCCAACAACAGCCAGGGCTGCCAGCGCCCCTGGCGCAGCTGGTCCCGATAGCTCCAGAAGGCCACAGCCCCAGCCGCCGCCAAACCCAGCAGGCCCCAACCGATCGGTCCGTGCCAGAGGCCCATCACCCCGGCGGCCACCCCCGGCAGCAAACGGGCCTGCCACTCCGGAATCAAAGCAGCACTGCAAGCCAACGCCGCCGACAGCAATAAGAGACTCAAACCGACCACCACCGCCACCAGGGCGGCCAGCAGCAGGACGAAGCTGCCGGCGCCAGCCTCCAGGGGCAGGAAATAGGGCTGACTAAGGCGCCGCAGTCCCGCCAAAGAGGCCATCAAGGACGACCACCACCCCTTCATCGTGCCGCCGCGGTCTTGGGCGGACTGGGGCGGAAAACCATGGAGGGGATGCTGGGGCAGACAGGAAGCCTGATGCCGAGCATGATGCCTTTAGAAGCGATGCAATCAGGGCGATGGCCTGTCCGAAGTGCGGCAGCTGGGCGGTGCGGGCCGACCGGAGCCTTTCGGGTCGGATGGTCTGCGCCCGCTGCGGCCATCCCTTGGGGCAGCGGGTGAATGATCAGAGTCGGCGGTCCTCAGCAGGAAGGGGGCGGGGCTGGCGCCAACGTCGCTGGCTGCTCTGGTCTGGCCTGACGGCATTGGTGGCCCTCTCAGCGGTATTGGCTGCCAAACAGCCCGGCGAAAACCAAGGCGGAGCAAGGCGAGAACCAGCCGGCTCATCGGGCTTAAGTGTGCCCATCCGCTGACAGTTTGGGCCCAGCCGTCATCCATCCCGGATCATGGTTCCAAATGTGAACGAATGCGAATGGCAGGCCAAAACCCGATTTCCAATCTGGCCGCCGTAAGCCTGCGACAATTGCGCGATCTGGCCCGCTCTCTGGGGATTCTGCGCAGCAGCGCTGAATTAAAAACCCGGATCACCGAGGTCAGTAACGACATTAATGTGCCAGTTAAACAGGAGTTATCGGGTGAACGCCTCACCAGAACTGGCGTTGAGCTCGATGGGGATGGCACCAATCTCCCCAATTCAGACTTTGTCTCGACCCCGGTCAGCAAGGAAACGACGTCAGCAGCAACAGCCGAAGCTGCAGTCGATCGCCCCCTTGTCGTGGGCAGCTATGAAAAACAAACAGTCCTTAAGGTCGGCAGTTACGCGGCCGATTCCGATCAGGATTCAGTCAGTGTTCCCACACCGACTGAAGCTGTCGTTGCTGCTTCTGTTGTGCCGGCATACGCAGAGCCCGCCACCGAGTTGATTCAGCTCGACGCCATGGAGGCCCAGCTAGAAGACGCCTCCCGGCCAGAGCCCGAAACCCGCGTCGTCTTCCTACCTCGCGATCCCCAGTGGGCTTACGTGTTTTGGGAAATTGCAGACAGCGATCGCCAGCTCGCCCTCGAAGCCGGGGCTTCCCAATTAGCCCTGCGCGTTGCCGATGTCACCGGCCTCCAGGGCGGCTCCTCCCACCCCCACACACTCCAGGAGGTGGTCGTCGATAGCCATGCCACTGAGTGGTACCTACCCGTTCCCCTCTCCGATCGCGACTACCGCGTCGAGCTTGGTTATCGCAAAAAAGCCGGAGGCGGCTGGATTTCCCTCGCC
>JBILDB010000140.1:0-6134 GCA_044352805.1 Cyanobium sp. | reverse complement strand
GATCCCTTCCTTGGCTTTGACTACCACGACCTTGCTGGAGGCCCTTCAGCACCGTTACGCCACCAAGGCTTTTGATGCCACTCGCCGCATCGATCCAGAAACCTGGGCAGCGCTTGAAAAAAGCTTGGTGCTGAGCCCTTCCTCCTACGGCCTGCAGCCCTGGAAATTCCTGGTAGTCACCAACCCAGTTTTGCGGGCTGAGCTGCGTCAACACTCCTGGAACCAGTCCCAGATCACCGACGCATCCCATCTGGTGGTTTTCCTGGCCAAACGCCGCATTGAAGAAGCCGATGTCGAGAAGCTGATTTCCGCCACCAGTACCATCCGCGGTGTGCCGATCGAATCGCTGGGGTTCTATGGCGACATGATCCGCAAGGATTTGATCAATGGCCCCCGTAGTCAGCACATCGGCCAATGGAGCTCCAACCAGGTGTATATCGCCCTGGGCACCTTTCTCACCGCCGCAGCCCTGTTGGGAGTTGATACGACGCCGATCGAGGGTTTCTCACCTGCCGAGTACGACCGGGTTCTGGGGCTGGAGGACAGCGCCTACCGCAGTTCGGTTGTGGCGGTGGCTGGATATCACAGCGCCGAGGACAAGTACGCCAGCTTGGCCAAGGTCCGTTATCCAGACAGTGAGCTGATTGAATACATCAGCTAAGCGTTTTTGCTGCCCTCACCTTTGGTTTGTGTTGGGGGCGGCGCAGACGCAGGCGAGTCGAACGATCCTCCATGCCGCGTCCATGCCGCGATTGATCAATACAACCCCGGCTGCTCCACCTTCAACGCCGCCGAGTTCTCCAGCACGATCCGTGCTGTCGCCTCGTCGATGCCACCAGGGGCCCGAACCTGAACCTCCAGGGTCATCTCGATGTTCACCCCCGGAAGCGCCTGTAGGTGGGACATCACCTCATCGAGGAACTTACCGACCTGGGGCCCGGCCGTGACCGAGTCCAACTTGACTGAGGCGGTGTAGGTGGTGGGGAGTTTTGGTAGTGGTGGCGGCGGCGGTGGTGGTGGTGTGCCAATGGATCCTGGCCCCGAGGTAACGGCAGGTTTGAGCAAGCCAGGCCCCGTTTCACCGCCGCCATCAGGCTTCAACTCCTGCCTTATGCGCCCATCCTCAGCCAGCCGATCGGCCTCGATCTGCGCCAAGGCCACCTCGTCCTTCACCACCAGGGTTGTCAGTGAGGCCGGGCCGGTGTTGGGATCCTGCTGGGGCCTCAGACCGCTGTAGCGACCAGTGGCCCCATCAAGGCCAACGGCCAGATGGAACGTGGCTTCACCGGTGAGGGCAGCCTGGGGGTTGACCAGGGCGTTGAGGATCACCTGATCGGAGGCAACCCGGGGCAGGAAGAGGTATTTGCGGGTCCAATCGACCAGGTCGCGGACGGCCACGTGGGGCTTGTCGGTCCAGAGGAAGCGGTTGAGATCGTCGCGGAGGCGGCGGGCACCGAGCTGCAGGAACAGCACGTCCTCCTGCACGCAGCGCTCACTAGCGCTCGGCCAGGCTGCCCTTGCCGCTGGTGAGCTTCTTCTCGTCCCAGAGCGCCCCACCGGGACCTGGCTGGCTCTGGTAGGGGATAAGTAGGTGGCACCAGGTTTCGGGGATGCGGCTGGCCACGGCCTGGGTGGCTTCGGCGATCTTTCCAATCGCTTGGTTCTTTTGGGCCTCAGTGAGATTCAGCTCCAGCTTGTTATCGATGATGTGCTGCCAGGCGCGGCGATCGGCCAGGGCGTGGAAGAGGTTTTCGAGGCTGGCTTCATCCGGGGCCAGGAAGATGAGGGTGTTGGCGAACTGGCGAGGGCTGTTGCCCCGGCTCTGCAGGCAGGCGGAGACCCACTGCCTCGCCGCGCTGAACTCGACGCTGCGTCGGTGGGTGTGTTGCGCCGCCAAGAGCACCAGCCTGGTGGCTGGTTCATCGGGCACGGCGCTGGTGTCGAGCGGTGCGGCATGGAGGCCGGCAAAGTCGCCCCGCTTGGTGGCCTCCTGGGCCATGCGGGTGTTGAGTTCAGCCGTTAGCTCTTCGCGCTGGCGCAGGTAGCTCTCGCGGTGCTCTTCGGCGGTGCGGTTGAGGTTGGGACGGGTGTCGATCCAGTAGCGGTCGCCGTCCTGCTGGATGAAGCGGCCCCGATCGCCGAGGCGGCGCAGGGCATCGCCGAAAACGCCGATCGGCTCACCCGGCATCACGCAGGCCAACTTCACCCGCTGGTCGCCGATCCCCTTGCGCAGGGCATCGGCATCCGGGGCGGTGCCGATGTAGAGGGAGCGGGCCACCCGCTTGCAGGCGCTGACGCGGCCGAAGTTGGGGTTCTCTATATCGAGGCGGGTGGGGGTGGACTGGGGGCCATCCACATCCTGGGAAATGATCGGCTCCCACTGGTTATCGAGGAAGCGGACCAGTTCGTTCTTGACATCGTTGTCATCGAGCGGGATCGAGCTGGGCATGATCAGCAGGTCTTTGCTGTTGCCATTCCAGAGGCCCTCGATCGTCAGCGCCAGCAGGCGCAGCACGCCCCGGGTTCGCTGAAAGCGATCGAGGGTGCTCCAGTCGTCGTAGAGGCGCTTGAACAGCTCCGGGTGGATCGGGTAGGCGCTGATCAGCAGGTCGCGGTAGCCGGCTTCGCGGGTTTCGGCCGGGAACTCGGACGGGTTCTGGGAATAGAGGTCGGTGAAGCTGCGCACCACCGCATCGCGGGCAGCTCCGGCTTCCTTAGTGGTGATCGGCTCGAACAGCCGCCGACGCACGATCTCGAAACCCTCGTTGCCGGTGGCAGGCCGCCACTGATACGCAATGCGGGTGACCACGTTCTTGAGCGAATCGACCGCCTTCTCGCCATCGCTGCCGCCGATTTCGTTGACGCTCTGGGGCACCGAGATCAGCAGCAGGGCATTGGGTACCTGCTTCACGGCCTCGGTGAGCGCCTGGGCGAAGGACACCTGCGAATCGAAGGTGCCCGCCGGCAGGGTGGCGTTGCTGACCAGGTTGCGGGCGTAGGCCACCCACTCGTCCACCAGGATCAGGCAGGGGGCATGGGCGGCCCCGGGAATGGAGGAGATGCCAACCTCACTGCACACCTCATTGAGGCCTGGCGGGCTGCCCAGGGACTGGACGGACGTGGGTCAGGGCTGGAAGGGATCGATCAGGGTGAGGTCGGCGATTGCCTAGAAATCAAGGCTGTTGCGAGTGATCAGGGGGGATTGTGGTTCAGTGCCGTAGAGGCAGTCAGCGCATCCATGGCCTTGATCTTCAGGGTGGAGTACAGGATGATGGCCGTGTTAAAGACGAGATTATCAATGGGTAGCTCGGTGAACAACTCCAGCATCCGCTCCGAGCAAGTTCGTTGGTCTGGCAACTATCGAAAACACAGAACCTCGAGTCTGAGCACCATTGAGTAGGTTGCTCAATCAATGGTGAGTTGATCAACAAAAGCACGACCAGCGGGTGACAGCTTTTGATTGAGATAGTAGATAATTGAATTGCTGTCAAGAAGGAATTTCACGGCACTCCTCCCAGGGTTCACGCCAGTCATTGCGGCGGCTGTCTTCAATCATCCTATCGATTTCCGCAACGCTCATGTTTCCCCACGCCCCACAGGATTCTTGGAGCACCCGCTTGATGTGCTCCGGATCGCGGTTTGGCGCGGAACGATCATGCTCAGGCTCGTCTACAGCTTCGACAGTGACCGACGGGCGACGATTGCGTAGTTCCGGTGCCAAAGGGATGTGCAAGGAGTCGTCGCTTGAATCGACGATCATGTGTTGGCGTGGTGGGATCATGGTTATACGAACAAGGTAACAGCTGTTGGCTCTGATGGCTTTAGGATAGACGATTCCACCAACCTCAGGCTGCTCCCCGACAATTCCGCGGTCTGGCTATGGCGGGTGAGAATGGGTTTGTGACCGATGTTTGCCAAAAAACCTGCATTGGCCATCAGGCTGGCAGCACAGCTTTTGCCAGAAACAGCTCTTCTAAAGAGTCTGCCTGTTCGAGAACAGCTATGCCAAAGGTCTCGACATCAAAAGCAATGACAGAACGCGAATCGCTAACCGCTACCTCATCGTTGCTAACATGACCCACTAGAACGTACCGCAACTACTCCCGCAATCATCAGGCTCATGCAGTTAGCCAAGAAACCTATTATTCTGATGCCACTCGAGATGTGAAGGGTTTGGTCTACATGATGGATTTTCTGGCAACGTCAACAATTTCCTTCCATGTAGAGCATAGTACTCACGGCCGTTTGAAAACTCTTCACGAATTCGCTTGCTGACTTCGATGTTGAACTCTCTTGTCAGAGTCAGATATCCACCATCAAATAACGTGTGCAGATCGGATCTCATGAAGATGCCATTGGAGACCTCATGAGGTCCCTCCTCGGAATAGGGCTTAATGTGCG
Organism: Cyanobium sp.; assembly: GCA_044352805.1. Lineage (GTDB taxonomy): Bacteria > Cyanobacteriota > Cyanobacteriia > PCC-6307 > Cyanobiaceae > Cyanobium. The sequence continues at coordinate 1,733 of JBILDB010000140.1, read as the reverse complement.
CTGCTTCCAGGACTGGCAGTGTTTTCTCCCCTGTGATTGCACATTTCCGCGAGTAGGCATCCATGACCAAAATACGAAATCCTCCCTGACCAAGCCTTGGAGCCACAAGCTGCGGCTTTCCGAATCTGTCAATTAGTTCATATGGCTTGTTGGTACTGTGTCTCGGATAGCTAGCCGAAAAGACTGCCTGAGCCTGCTCGAACAACCTGAGGCCTTCGCTGCCCGGCGCGATCTCGTAGCTCTTGCCAGTAACGATGTTGCTCGACCAGTCTGATGGTGGGTCAATGGTCTCATCGTCTTCCAGGTAGAACGGCTGAGTTAAGATTGTGCATCCAATGATCGGGTTAAATTCGTTATCCTTTCGATGCCCCTGAATCATGCGTCGAAACTTATCCATGGAATCAGTACCATTGGCTGTTGCGAAGGCCTTCCACGCTAGATCAAGACTTAAAGTCGTGTGACGTACAAAGAATGCGCCACCCACGATCCGATGATGAGGATATTTTGACTTAAATAGGAAAAGCTCACCAGGCTCCAAGGCCTTGAACTGGTTAGTAGCCTTTGGCCGCCAGAAGTTCATCTCATCAGCATTACTGCTGCGGAGGTAACGGAACCAATCTGTATCGGTGATACCAATATACAGTTTCATGGCATAAGCATAGTCATGTCAAGATACAAACGAGGACTACTGAAAAGCGTGACCGAGATTGGTGGCGAACAACTTAATGAACCAATGCTATCTGCAATGCAGTCGACGGGAAGGGCTGATACGGTTGCCATTTTGTGCATCTCAATCATCGCCTTGTTGATCAGCACCGCCACCGGGTTCAGATCACTGGCGTAGGCCTCCAGCCCCAGCCGTTGCGCCTCCAGCGGCAGCGCCCCACCACCGGCGAAGGGGTCATGGAAGCCGGGCAGCTTCTCCGGGTTGAACAGCTCAGCCGCCTCGGGATGATCGGCGTTGTCGGCGCAGGCCCGGCGCCAACTGCGGCGGATCTCTGCCCGCGCCCGGTTCAGCACCTGCTCGTTGGTGGTGTTCTCCCAGGTCACCAGCTCGCTGATCAGGGCGAACAGCCGCAGCCGCTCGTGCTCCTGGGCTTCATCGGTGGGGAACTCCTCCGGCACCGCCGAGGGGTCGTCCACCATCTGGCAGAAGATCACCGCCCGCGCTGCCGCCAGCGGCCGCCGCGCCCACCACAGGTGCAGGGTGCTGGGGTGCCCGTGGCGGATGCTCTTTTCCCGAGCCGAGGCCGCATTGATGGCTTCGAGGGGGATGGCGACCTCGATCAGTTTCTTGCGGCGGTGGACGGGGTGGGGGGTCATGGCAGGGATATGGGCTGGCTGAGAACTAGGTAGGGACACACTCATGCTCATCTGTCCTGGGCTTCCTTCTGGCGGTCGTTCTCCTGGTCGGCCTCGAAGCTCTCCAGCTCCACACCCCAGTCGCCGTGGAGAAACAGCTCGGCGATCTGGGCACGACGCTGCTGATCAGCGGGCAGATCGCGACGATCCGGCAGATCCAGCTCCACCCCGCCGTCCGCGGCGAAGAGAGCATGGATACGGCTACCGAGCCCCTGGTGGTTGTCGTTGCTCATGGGAATGCCCCCCTGCTCGTTGCTGGCCGCCATCCGGCTCACGCTAGTCTTACCAGGTAATACTCGCTTGTGTCTGGCCGTGGATGCCTCCAGCACCTGCTCGATGACCAGCAAGGGGCAGGTCACGATCCCCAAGGC
>JBILDB010000139.1:0-6135 GCA_044352805.1 Cyanobium sp. | reverse complement strand
CTGGGCCCCGCCTTCGCAGACCTGCTGGCCCCCCAGCTGGCCGAATGGTTGCAGGCGTTGGGACCCGGTCCCCTAGCCCTGGTCGAGACCGGTCCGGGCGAGGGTGATCTGGCCCGCCAGCTCGCTGATGCCCTGGCGCTTGGCTGGCCAGAGCTGGCGGCCCGGCTTGAACTGGTACTGGTGGAACCCAATGCCGGCATGGCCGATCGCCAGAAGCAACGGCTGGCAGGGGCGCCCCTACCGGTGCGTTGGTGCGACTGGCAGGAGCTAGCCACAAGGCCGCTGCGAGGCGTGATGCTCGCCCATGAGGTGCTCGATGCCCTGGCGGTGGAGCGGGTGGTCTGGGATGGGGCCCTCTGGCGCCAGCAGCAGGTGGCCCTGACTGAGGCGGGCGACCTGGTGCTGGCGCCGGGAGCGCCCGTGGCTGATTGGGCCCTGGCCCAGTTAGGTGCCCTGGGCCTGGCCCAGTTGGAGGCCCTGGACCTGGCGGCTGCGGGGCTGGCTGCGGGGCCGGTCCCGGCTCGGCCGCCGGGGTGGTGCAGTGAGCTGCATCCGGGTCTGGAGCCCTGGCTGGCGGCCGCGGCGGCCGGCCTGGCCGAGGGGGTGTTGCTGGTGGTGGACTACGCCCTGGAGGCTCGCCGTTATTACAGCCTCCAGCGGTCGTCCGGCACGTTGATGGCGTACAAGGGCCAGCAGGCCAGCCCGGATCCCCTGCGCCAGCCGGGCCATTGGGACCTCACAGCCCACCTCTGCCTCGAAAGCCTGGAGCAGGCCGCCGCCGCGGCTGGCTGGCAGGAGCTGGGCCAATGCCGCCAGGGTCAGGCCCTGCTGGCCCTGGGGCTGGCGGGGGCCCTCCATGGCCTGCAGCAGCCTGGCGGTGGTGATCTGGCCGAGCGGTTGGCCCGCCGTGAAGCCCTGTTGCGCCTGGTGGATCCGGCGGGGCTTGGCGAGTTTCGCTGGATCGCCCTGGGCCGTGGGGCCGCCGCCTGCGCCCAGACGCCCCGGTTTTTGCGGGAGCCGGAGGGGTGAAGCGGGGTTGATTGGGGCCGGAAACCCCTGTCAATAGCCCCTGGTCACGGCGGTGGCACTGAAGAAGCAGCCGCTGTCTTCTCCATGACCCTGCCATTGCCTCTCCCGCCGGTGCCAGTGGCAGCCAGGTCCCTCGGGCCTGCGTTTAGGGCGCTCGAATCTCGGCCCATGGCAGCGGCGATCATGGAATTCCGTGGCTTCCCCCCCGGGCCCTTGGGAGCGCCGTGGCGAGATCTGCTGCTGGTCGATGCTGGCGATCCGCAGCAGGCGGCCCGTTGGTTTGAGAGGGCGCTCGCCAACGCGGCGGAGCCGGCCCAGTTTGCCGTTGCCTGCCTGCGCACCGCACCGGCCCGCCTGGGGCCCGCCCCCCCGGGGCCCGCCCCCCTGGGGCCCCTGGGGGAGGAGAGATGGCATGGAAAGGTTGCCTATCGCTATCGCCTCGCTTTGGCGCCCGCTGGCGGCGCCGGCCTGCGCTTGCAGTGCTGGCGGTACTACGGAGAGCAGATCGGTTGGCAGCGCCGCTGCGGACCGATGGCCCTGAGGGCCTTTGTGGCCCATTTCGGGGTGCAGAGCGCAGCAGCAGAGTTTCGTGCTTGAGGCGGGCCGGGCCGCCGTTGGCCTCAACGGGAGGCGCCCGCCACCGCAGGCCCTAAGCAACGTCGCCCGCCGATGTCGGCCCCAGGAGGGGTTGGACGCCGCCGCTGGTCCTAAGCAGCGGTGCCCTCCGTCAGTTCCAGCAACACCTGGCGGATTAGCTCGGGATCGATGTCATCGCGAATCACCACCTGGCCGATGGCGGTGGGCAGCACGAAACGCACCTTGCCCTGCCGCACCTTCTTGTCGCCCTGAAGGCAGGCCAGCACTGCTTCCGGGTCCAGGGGCGGCCAGTTAAGCGGTAGGCCGGCAGAGGCGATCAGGGCCCGCTGGCGGCTTTCGTCTTGGGCGCTCCATAGCCCCAGGTGGCGGCTGAGGGCACCGGCCGCCAGCATGCCCAGCCCCACGGCCTCGCCGTGGAGGTAGGTGCCGTAGCCGCTGAGGGTTTCAACGCAGTGGCCGAGGGTATGGCCGTAGTTGAGGATCGCCCGCAGGCCCCCTTCCCGTTCGTCGGCGGCCACCACCCGGGCTTTGGCGGCGGCGGAACGTTCTAGTAGTGATTGCAGAAAGGCCTCCCCCAGCGCCTCCCGACTGGCCAGGCCACCCGCGCTGGTGGTGTCTTTGCTGGCTGCGGCTTCGAGGGCGGCGAACAGCTCGCTATCGCCGATGACGCCGTATTTGATCACCTCAGCCATGCCGGCGCGAAACTCCTGGACCGGCAGCGTCGCCAGCACGCTGGGGTCGATCAGCACCAAACGGGGTTGGTGAAAGGCGCCGATCAGGTTCTTGCCGCCCGGATGGTTGACGCCGGTCTTGCCACCGATCGCCGCATCCACCATGGCCAGCAAGGTGGTGGGCACCTGCACCACGGCGATGCCCCGCAGCCAGGTGGCGGCAGCGAAACCCGCCATGTCGCCGACGACGCCGCCGCCGAGGGCCACGATCAACGAACCGCGCTCCAATTTGGCCGCAAAGGCGGCGTCATGGATCAAGGCGACGGTGGCGGGGGTTTTTTGGTCTTCGCCCGCTTCGATCACCAGCGACGCCACCTCGAAGCCGGCGGCCGCCAGGCTGGCGCGGCAAGGGGTTCCGTAATGGAGATCCACCACGGGGTTGGTGACCAGCAAAACCTTGGTGCCGGGCTTGATTCCCTGCTCCAGCAGCAGCGGTCCCAGCTGCGACAGGTTGCCGGCGCCAATCACGATCGGATACGACTTCTCCCCCAGCTCCACGGCGATCGTGCGACAGGGGGCGGAGCTAAAGGCCATCAGCGCGGCGGCAGCGGTCTGCCAGCGAGGCTAGGTGGCGCCTAATCAGTATCCGGCAGCAGCGCCAGCGGCGCTCTGCAATACCTGCAACACCGCCTGGCCATAACGGTCCAACTTGGCGGCCCCCACGCCACTCACCTGGCTCAGGGCGTCCAGGTCTGCGGGCAGCCGGGCGGCGATTTCCAACAAGGTGCGGTCGTGGAACACCACATAGGGCGGCACGGCTTGGTCACGGGCCTGCTGCAGCCGCCAGGCCTTGAGCGCCGCCAGCAACGAGGCGTCCACATTTTCGGGCAGGGCCCCTGGACCGGGGGCCCCGCCGCTTCCCGTTCCACTGCCGCCAGCGGACCCGCCCCGCCGCCGTTCCTTGGCCGGCGGCGCCAATCGCAACGCCAGGCCCGTCTCCCCCCGCAGCAATGGCTTGACCCGAGCCGATTCGCCCAGGCGCAGGCCGCCGTGGCTCGCCTCGTCGCTCACCAGGTAGCCCTGGGATGTGAGTTGGCGAAACAGCGAGCGCCACTGACCCCGGTCCAGCTCCTTGCCGATGCCATACACACTCAGTTGCTGGTGGCCCAGCTCGCGAATGCGGGCGGTGTCGCCGCCCAGCAATACGTCGACTACGTGGGCGGCGCCGAAGCGCTGGCCGGTGCGGAACACGGCGGAGAGGGCCTTGCGAGCCACTTCGGTGACATCGGTTGAGCGGTCGGGTTCGAGGCAGAGGTCGCAGTTGCCACAAGGCTGCGCCAGGGTTTCGCCGAAATGCCGCAGCAACACCTGGCGGCGGCAGCCGGAGGCCTCACTGAAACTGATCAGGGCATCGAGCTTGCCGTGTTCGATGCGCTTCTGGGCTTCAGGGGCGTCGGAGTCGTCGATGAAGCGGCGCAGTTGGGGTACATCGCCGGCGCCGTGCACCATCCAGGCGACCGCCGGCAGGCCATCCCGACCGGCGCGGCCGGTCTCCTGGTAGTAGGCCTCCAGGCTCTTGGGCAGGTCGATATGGGCAACGAAGCGCACATCGGGTTTGTCGATGCCCATGCCAAAGGCGATCGTGGCCACCACGATCACGCCGCTATCGCGGCGAAAGCGGTTGAGGGCGTCGCTGCGCTGCTGGGGGCTGAGGCCGGCGTGATACGCCACCGCATCGAAGCCTGCGGCGCGCAGGTCGGCGGCAAAGCGATCCACCCGGCTGCGGGAGCGGGCATAGACGATGCCGGCCTCGCTGCGCCGATCCGCCAGAAAGGCCAACAGCTGGCTGCGGGCCTCGTCTTTGTCACGCAGCAGATAGCGAATATTGGGCCGATCGAAGCTGGCCAGAAACACCCGGCCGTCCTGCAGCCGCAACCGCTCGCGGATCTCCTCGCGGGTGCGGGGGTCGGCGGTGGCGGTGAGGGCCAGCCGGGGGATGGCAGCGAAGCGCTCGGCCAGCACCGCCAGCTGTAGATATTCGGGCCGGAAATCGTGGCCCCACTGGGATACGCAATGGGCTTCGTCTATCGCAAATAGAGCCAGGGGCAGTTGTTCCAGCCGATCGAGAAAGCCCGGGCTCAGCAGCCGCTCCGGCGACACGTAAAGCAGATCCAGCTCGCCCTGCTCAAGGGCCCGCCACACGGCGGACGCCTGCGAGGCCTCCAGCGAGGAGTTGAGGGCAGCGGCCCGCACCCCGGCCTGGCGCAGGCCCTCCACCTGGTCCTGCATCAGGGCGATCAGGGGCGACACCACCACCCCCACGCCGCTGCGGCACAGGGCCGGAATCTGATAACAAAGCGATTTGCCACCGCCGGTGGGCATCAGCACCAGGGCCGAGCCGCCACCCACCACGTGGGAAACGATCTCGGCCTGGGGGCCGCGGAAGGCGCCGTAGCCAAACACCTCTTGCAGCACCTGGGCTGGGTCGGGTGTGGTGGAGGCAGTGGCGGCACTGCCGCTGGCGGCGCTATCGGGGGGTGGGGTGGGGGGCATGGGGTGGCGGATCAGAGCGCCATCTCAGCAGTTCCACCACCCGGTCGGCTGGGAGGAAGGCAATCGGCGTGACGGCCGCATAGACCGGCGTTCAAATTACTCACTGATGACGAAGCTCGACGGCTTGAATAGAAGACGGAGATGAACGACGCTGAACCGTTCTCTTGATCTTCTCGCCGGACTTCTCGGTGGCCAGGTCTAGCTCATAGCTGTTCTGCTGGTTCATCCAAAAGGCAGCTTCAACGCCGAGCCACTCTTCCAGGCGCAAGGCGGTATCCGCTGTCATGGCCCGTTTGCCGCTGATGAGCTGATAAATCCGATTGGAAGGCACATGCAGCTGCCGGACTAATTCTGCTGCGGACATGCTCAGCACCTGCAATTCATCCGCCAGAATCGAGCCAGGATGAATGGGATAAAACGGGCGTTTTTCTGTTTTGGTCATGGTGTATCTGCCCAAGTAACAATCAACAATCTCGATATGGAATTGTCGCGGTGAATGCTCGGGCCACTCAAAGCAGATGCGCCACTGCTGATTGATGCAGCTGCTGAAGTGACCATTGCGATCTCCTCCTAGGGCTTCAAAGCGATTGCTAGGTAACAGCATCAAGCTCTGGCGGGAAACCGCAGCTCTAAGGATAAGTAGGCGCTTTTAGGCTGCTCCTTGAAAGCCTGAAATACCCTGACCTTCTCAGCGTTGGCAAGTCGCGCCATAGGCTTGTCCTCGGTGCTAACTCTTTAATCAGTGGTCTGATTATGTCCAAATGGTGCAGGTGCTACATCTAGAGTGCTATTGGCTATATTCTTTCGAACTAGATTGTAGCTATATCCTTGATATGGCAATATTCCGCCTTTGGCTGTATAAGAACGCATGTCATCTTCACTCGAAGTCTCATTCAAAGGTGATGAAAAGGAGCTAAAGACAGTGAAAGAATAGCCTTTTGGAAAGTGGGCTACTAATTCTGCGTCAATAATCGGTAGCTTTGTAAAACAGGCACTCTGAACAAAACCATCATAGACCGACTTCAGCTCGATTTCTACATGAGCATAGTCCATCGGAAAAACTCTAACAGTAACCCTCGTAGTTTGTATTCTGTCACAGTCAGTTGATATTTCTATTCCTGTGCTTTTCATAGAGTTTTCATGGCAATATCTCGAAACAACCTCACCCCTGCTTGTAACGCAAGATGCACTGATAAGCTCTTGTGAAGAATTTGCATCGGGTTGGGACGTTATCACCACTTCCGACTCTGAAAGTAAATGTCCTAGGTTGTGAATCTCGTATGAT
>JBILDB010000138.1:0-6226 GCA_044352805.1 Cyanobium sp. | reverse complement strand
ATCTGAGCTTGCTGGAGGCCTCACTGGCCCAGCCCCGGCAGAGCTTCGCCGGTGTTGATCCCTACCCAGGATTGACCGCCAAAGCAGCAGCTCTGGACTTTTCGCTGATCCAGAACCACCCCTTCGTGGACGGGGAACAAGCGCAACGGCCATGCCGCCATCGAGACCACCTTGGTGCTCAATGGATTTGAGCTTTCCGCCAGCGTGGAGGCTGCCGAGGCGGCTGTGCTGGCTAACAAACAATCCCTTGACTCGCTGTAAGCAGAGCGTTCGAGATCTTCGACTGGGCAATGCAGGCGCTGCCTGATCTCCACGAGCAGGCCTGCCTGCAGTTGATTCAGCTGTGCACCACCACCACGGGTGTAAGCAGCTGGCACTGAGGTGGCACTACCGCCGAGGTCGCCTTACAGCGCGTCTGGTTACCCATGAGTAGAATGATGGTGATCTATGCATTCATGGGTAACAAAGAATGACAATTTCTCAAAAAACGATAGACATAGTCAAAGCAACCGCTCCTGCGGTAAAGGAGCACGGCGAGAAGATAACCTCCCGAATGTATGAAATTGCTTTTGCGGAGCGGCCCGACTATAAGCTTGGCTTCGAGAATACCTGGATGGTTGATGCGCATGGCAATGGCCAGGCCAAGAAGCTGGCTGCATCTGTTTATGCTTACGCGACTCACATTGACCGTCTTGAGGAACTTGCTAAAGCGGTTGAAAGTATTGCTCACAAGCATGTGGAAGCCCGTATCCTTCCTGAGCAATACTCTCTAATTGGCGCAAAGCTCTTGGAGGCCATGAAAGACGTGCTTGGAGAAGCCGCCACAGAAGAAGTCATTGATGCCTGGAGTGAGGCGTACAACGCACTCGCCAATATATTTATCGATACAGAGGCCAAGCTCTACAAGAAAAACGATGCTATTCTTGTTGAAAAGCTCAATAATAAGGCAGTCTAATCAGTCGGGAGGATAGTTTTTCACTACCGATTGCCGCGATCACGATTAATGGCTCGTCTGCCTTCAGCCATTGCGTTTCGCCTCCAGCTCGAGGTTGCCCAGCCAGCCGCCATTGGAGTCAAGGGCCACCGCAATGTGCCTGTGATTGTGAATAAGGAGGTGGTTCCGGACCCACCGAGGAAGGCCACAACCAGCTCAGCAGGCAGGACGAGCGCCGACCAGCCCAATTGATGGGCAACCCGGGCTATGGCGGGCCAGCAGCTCAGCGGCAACCCGCTGATAAGGCCAGGCCAGATCGCGGCCGCTGTCGGCTGCGATCACAAGCGAACGACCGGCGCCGTCGAGGGGACCGGATGAAGTACAAACAGCCACAGCACCACCGCAGCCGCGGGAAAGCCACCCTGCCCGCCCATCCCCCATCAATGGCCCGGAGCGGAGGGCGTCGGCCGCCGGCTAAGTGCGATGCCTTGCTCTGCGACAACGCCAGGCTGGCCCTTTGCCTAGCGGAACTGCTGGCTAGGGATGCGTCGCAAATGTACCTTTGCCGTAAAGTCTCCTCCGAGGGCCTGCGTCAGGCCATTGACATGGGGTCACTGCCGCCCTGAACTTCGCTTCATACCCCCTCTGCCTCTCTGTAGGCAGGGTGCAGAGCCGCAGGAGTTACCTTCTGCGGCTTTTGCGTATCTTCCTCTGAACGACGCCTTGCCAAAAGCCAACGTCTACATCGACGGTTTCAACCTGTACGCAGGGACTCTCTACAAGACTAAGGGATGCAAATGGCTGAACATAAGGCTATTGGCTGAACAGTTGTTTCCCGACTTAGAAATACAATAGTTCGCCCAGTGAGCCGGCCTGGGCGAGTACCCAGCTATGGCCTTCAGGAAGTGGCCTCGAAGCTTAAAGACATCACCAAGTCAAGACTTGCGATTGTCAGTCGCTGCCAATATCCGAACAACATGACGGACTCAAAAGGTGAGTTCTACAAGCCACATTCTTGGTGACGCCCATACTGCTCGGCCAGGTTGGTCTTCACAGGAGGGCTTCCAGATAAGGCACCATCACCCGCTGCATGCGGAGGACTCTGGCCTGCTGCCACGGTTCATCTACATTCAGCCCCCGCTGACTGATCGCGTCCTTAAGGGCTTCCAGCACGAACTCCATGCCGAGCCGGCGGCGATGGCGGAAGCAGTCGAACAGGGTTTTCTCCTTGAGCGATGGGGGCAGGGAGACTTGAACTCCCACAGTCTTACGACCTGCGGATTTTAAGTCCGCTGCGTCTACCGATTCCGCCATGCCCCCGTTTTACCGCAGTGGCGCCGTTGCGCTCCGGTATGGCAGCCACATTAGGCCCGCGTCAGGAGCCAGCCAGCCGATCGCAGGCGAAGTCCTGGATAGCGCCGAGGCCACTGCGCAGGCGGAAGCGGGGATGGTCCTGGTCTTCGAGGCTCCACCACCACTTGCCGTCAGTGAAACTGGCCGGACCGGCGTTGTTGGTGCGGGGCAACTGCAGGCTGATGCCTTGCCACTGCAACACCACATAACCGCCGATCGGCACTGAAGCGCCACTGGGGTCAGGGATGGTGGCCTCATCCATGGCGCCGCGTACCAAAAGGGCCGTGAGCGGTTCACCGTCGCAGCGGTAGCTCTGGGCTGGTGGGGTGTTGAGGGCCCAGGCCGCCGGCAGGGAACAGGGGGCCAGCAGGATGGCCAAACTCAGCAGCCAGCCAACGGCTACCACCAAGTACGAGCCCCATATCCATGAACTTGGCTTGGCGGTTGGTTGACCCATGGTTGTGGCAGCTGACCGCCCTAGATTGGCGTTAATTCTGGCCCCGTTCAGCTGTGCAACTGCCGGCCCCCTTCAGCCAACTCGACCTGGCCAACCAAAACCTGCTGGTGTTAGGGGCCTACGCCCTGCTGGCGGGCCTGTATCTGGTGGTGGTGCCCCTGGCGCTGATCTGGTGGATGCAGCGGCGCTGGACCCTGATGGGCAAGATCGAGCGCACCGCCATCTACGGCCTGGTGTTTCTGTTCTTCCCCGGCTTGCTGCTGTTTGCCCCCTTTCTCAACCTGCGCATGGCCGGCCAGGGCGAGGTGGACGCTTGACCCGGGGCCAGGCCATCCTGCTGGGTCTTGCCGTCACCCTGCTCGGCGCTGCGGGCTACTGGGCCTTCCAGACCAGTGGCCTCGACAGCTTTTCGTCGGGGATTGCCGCCTCCGGGCTGTTGATGCTGCTCGTGCTCGGCTGGACCAGCAGTTACCTGTTTCGCGTCGTTACCGGCCGCATGACCTATATGCAGCAACGCAAGCGCTATCGGCAGCGCTACGACGCCGAAACCAACGAAGAATTGGAGGCCCGCTTCGCGGCCCTCAGCCCCCAAGAGCAGCAGCGGTTGCTTGAGGAGATCGGCCAGGTGGAGATCGGCCAGGCAGAGCCTGAGGGCTCGACCCCATAGGCTCGGAAGCTCCGCCAGTGCCTTCGGCCCCTCCATGACCGCCGCACCGACCGATCCTGCTGGCCCCACCAAGGTCGCACCCACGGCCACGGCCACAACAACGGCCATCGAGCGCCGTTTCGCTGACCTCGGTGCCCAGGGTCGCTGTGCCTTGATGCCCTTTTTGATGGCCGGCGACCCTTCGCTGCAGATCACGGCCGAGGCCTTGCTGGCCCTGCAACGGGGTGGGGCGGATTTGATTGAGCTGGGCATTCCCTATAGCGATCCTTTGGCCGATGGTCCGGTGATCCAGCAGGCCGCCTCCCGCGCCCTGGCCGCCGGCACCACCCCCAGCCGGGTGCTCGACCTGTTGGCCAGCCTGCGGGGCCAGTTGCAGATTCCGGTGGTGCTATTCACCTACAGCAATCCCCTGCTCAACCGGGGCATGGAGCGCTTCTGTCAGGAGGCCGCTGCCGCCGGCGCCGCCGGTTTGGTGGTGCCTGATCTGCCCTTGGAAGAAGCCGAGACCCTCTCGCCCCTGGCCGCCGCCCATGGCCTTGACCTGGTGCTGTTGGTGGCCCCCACCACCCCACCGGAGCGCCTGGCCCGCATCCATGCCAACAGCCGCGGCTTCACCTATCTGGTCAGCGTCACCGGCGTCACGGGCGTGCGTACCAACTTGGAGGCCCGCGTCGAACCCCTGGTGGCCCAACTCAAAGCCCAAGGTGGCGTGCCTGTGGCCGTCGGATTTGGTATTTCAGGCCCCGAACAGGCGGCCGAGGTGCGCCGCTGGGGAGCCGATGGGGCCATCGTCGGCAGTGCCCTGGTGCGGCGCATGGCCGCAGCCGCTGCCGCTGGCACCTCGGTGGCGGAGGCCGCCGAACACTTCTGCCGGCAGCTGCGGGCCGGCCTTGATGGCAGCGACGGCCCCCACTCCATCTGAAGCGGCGGCGGGGCCTAACCTGCCCTGCCATTGGCTGCATCACCACCCATGCGTTTTGTTCTCTGGGGCACCTACTGCGACGACGCCCTGCAGAAACGCACGCCCTACCGGCAGGAGCATCTGGCGGGGCTGCAACGGCAAAAAGACGCCGGCAGCTTGATCACCCTCGGACCCACCGAGGGCAGCACCCATGTGTTCGGCATCTATGAAGCCGACAGCCGCGCCAGCGTCGAGGCCTTGGTCAAAGCAGATGTGTATTGGCGCCAGGGCATCTGGACGGCTGTGGAGATTTACCCCTGGATCCAGGCTTTTTAGGTAAAGCCCCAAGCTCCCCCTGTTACCTGGGCGCTTGGGGCAAAAAAAAGAGCCCCGTAGGGCTCAAGCAGTAAGGGATAACGGGAAACCCGTTGATCACCAGAGGCCGCGGATAGGAGCGGGAGCAGGAGCGGGCTCGGGCATGGGCATGGGCATGGGCTCGGGGGCGGGAGCCGGAGCGGGAGCCTCGACAACAACCACGGGAGGCGAGCTGAAGCGGTAGCGGAAGCCCAGCTTGGCGCCGTACTCGTTGTACGACTGGAAGTCGAAGTTGTCGGTGCTGATGCCGCTGGCACCGGTATAAACGCCTTCGGCGTAGATGTCCAGGTTCCAGTTAACCGCGTAGGCCACGCCCAGCTTGCCTTGCCAGCCAAGAGCGCCTTGGTTGCCGCTGCTGAAACGGGTGTCGTTAATGGTGAAGCTGGGGGTGCTCAGATTGGTGTAGCCAAGGCCACCACCGATGTAAGGCACCCAACGGCCGAAGGGGATGTCCAGGTAAGCGCTGACGAAAACTGAATTCTGGTTCAGGTTGCCGCTGGCACGGCTGGATGTGCCATTGAACTCATCGCCATCGATTTCACCACTGGCATGAACCTTGTCCAGGCTGCTGCGGCCGTAGACGTAGGTCAGTTCGGTACGGATGGCGCCGAAGTCATAACCGATACCGCCGTCGGCGCCGAAGCCGCCGACCATTTCGTTATGGCCGTTGAAGTTGGCGTCTTCAATGTTGTCCTGGAAATTCCAATTGCTGGGCCAGTTGTAGCCGGCACCTGCGGTGACGTAGAAGCCGGTGCCCTGCACGGAGGCGGAGCCTACATTGCCTATCACGGGAATGTAGGTTTGGGCTACCTCATTGGCTTCCTTGGGGGAAGAAATGCTGAGGGGAGCGCCTTGGCCCTCAAGTTGGGCGGCGCCGGAGGGGGTGGCAGCCAGGGAAGGGGCGGCCAGCAGGGCCGAACCTGCAGCGGCGAAACCGATACCGCACAGGGCGGCAAGGCGATTGCTGATGGTCATTTGAAATGGGTTCTCACACCGTTGTCTGTCTAGTTTGTAACAACTGCCCCTTCAGCCTTTCGTAGGCCACTGGTTTTCGTGGCACAGTAACCCTTTCTTTTCGCCAAAGCCCTAATCGCGCAAGGGTTTAGCTCGAACGGGGCCAATTTTCTAGCGCCTGTTTCCATACCCAGGCGCCCACCTTTTCAGGGCCGTCGGGGCCCAGGACCTTGGCGTAGCCATCCATGCGGCCGATGCCCTCGGCCGCGATCCGGGCGATGGCCTCTGGACCGTCGATGCCGCGGCGATGCAGGGCCTTGAGCTTGAGGGTGCGATCTCGTCGCACGATGTTGCCCCCATTGAGATGGCAGCCGGCGCAGGTGTTGGCAAACAGCCGTCCCCCCTCAGCCAGCTGGTTGGGGCTCGCCAGCACGGCGACCTGGGGCTCCTGGGGCTCCTGGGGCTCCTGGAGTTCCTGGAGTTCCTGGAGTTCCTGGAGTTGCTGGGGCAGGCCCCAGGCGGGCAGCGGTTGGAAGAGCCAGTGGAGCAAGCCCAGCAACAGCAGCAGCCAGCCCAGAATCAGCG